>DASPZT010000398.1:0-2017 GCA_035636135.1 Candidatus Limnocylindria bacterium
CCTTCGTCTACCTCCCGGCTTCAGCCGTGTTCGGGGTCGCCGCCTATGCGGTGCTCCGAGCCGGGATACTGCCGCGCTGGTTGGCCTGGTTGAGCGGCGTGTGCGCCGTACTCGACCTAATCGCAGGACTGACCATTTTCGGCGGCACCGGGAACAACGGGCCCATCGGGCTACTGCCGCTCATTCTCGGCTTCGTTCCGGTGTTCGTCTGGTTCGTAGCCGTGAGCGTCGTTTTGGTCAGAAGCCCTCGCCAAGTCACATAGCACCAGCCCCGTAGCGCGCCAGCCACGCGTGCATCGTTTGCCTGCTGACGCCCCAGTCGCGCGCAACCTGAGTAATCGTCCGCCCTTCGGTAATCACCGCCAGGACCGCTTTGTACCTCTGCTCAGCCATGCTCATCTCCCTCATGCAAGGGAGTGTCAAGAATCAACCGAAGTAGCTGTAACGCATCAGCCGAAGGTCTGGAGCCCATCAGCCGACGGCCTTTTGATGCACGTCAGCCGAACTTGCACACGATTTTGGTGCCGGCGCGGGGACTCGAACCCCGGACCCTCGGTTTAAAAGCTCGTTCCGAGCTCCGCAGGGCGCCTCCTCATGGCTCCTGTGGAACTCAGTACTCCGCATCTCGCCTCCTGGTGGCACCCTGTAGCACCCCGCCTTGGCAACACAAGTTGGCTACACAACTGGGGCGTGGTAAGCGTCGCCCTGGTGTCGCAACAGGTCGATCTGATGAAGTCGCCGCTGTGCGTGGGTCTGATTCACCATCGAAGCTCAGCTATGGCCTGTCGATGCTTGGGGTCAGCGCGAGATTCCATCCATGGAGCTTGTTTCGGACTGACCACCGCATTGCAGAAGCACCTCGCCGAAGTGAAGCTTTCATGTCAACGTGCGGGTGGTCAACGAGCTCTTGTGGCCGGGGCTCACGCGACGCCAACCGAATCTCGAGCCAATCAGCAAGTAGCATTCCGGCGAAGGTGCCACACGCGCCACCTATCGCGATCGCCACAAAGGCCTCCAACGTGGCGACGGAGAGGCCGGATCGAATCGTGACTGATGCCGTCAGAATCAAGTAGAGCGACGAGGCGAGCATCGCGCTGATATCAGCGGCGACAGCCAGCGTCCGGCGGCCGCGACTTACGAGCACCGTTTTCAAGGTGTAGGACAGGTCCTGCATCAGGGCCGCCGCGAATATGGCTGCGAGGATGCCCACTGGCTAACTCCCGTCTGCTTGCAGCATCATCCGCCTCGTGGTCAGCATTTCCCTTACTCATATGGAGCGTGCAACGCAGGACGGCGGTGAACATCGACCAGATGGGTGATCTGCTTGCGGAACCAGGCTGATTTTTCGGCTGCCGCGTCTTCTCAAAAGTGGGAGACTCAGGCTCCACGCTGAGGCCAAACTTGTCCACGCTGCCCACCCCGCTCACCCGCTTCGTGGGCCGAGAGGCCGAGCTAGCTAGAGCGATTGCCTTGCTGGCAGAAGGGCGGCTGCTCACTCTGATCGGAGCTGGCGGAGCTGGCAAGACGCGGCTGGCTTTGCAGCTGGCCTCGGTCGTTGAGAACCAATTTCCGGATGGAGCCTGGTTCGTCGACTTCTCGCCCCTTCCCGACGGCCAATTTGTGTGGGATCAGCTCGGTACGACTCTCGCGCTTAGGGACCCGGGGCCAAATAAGACTTGGGCCAGCACCGTGAGCCGCTTCCTAGCTCCCCGCCACGTCCTGCTCGTGTTCGACAACTGCGAGCACCTGGTTGAGTCTGCGGCCTTGGTCACCAATGCCCTCTTGACTGCGGCGCCAGGGCTGAACGTGATCGCCACCAGCCGTGTGCCGGTGGGGGTTGGTGGCGAACTTACGTGGGCAGTGCCAGCGCTAAACGAGCTGGACGGCGTCGAGCTGTTCGCCGACCGGGCCCACTACGTCCGACCCGACCTCAGTCTCCACGCTGAGGATGTCGACGCAGTGCGCGAGATCTGCCGGCGCCTGGACGGCCTGCCGCTGGCGATTGAGTTGGCCGCAG
>DASPZT010000399.1:0-2651 GCA_035636135.1 Candidatus Limnocylindria bacterium
GGCGAGGAACGCGAGTACATGCAGCTCGAGTACGCGGACGGCGACCGGCTGTACATCCCGGTCGAGCACCTGGATCGCATCCAGCGCTATGTCGGCGGCGGCGATGCCGCCCCCCGGCTGCAGAAGCTGGGGTCGGGCGAATGGGACCGGACCAAGCGCAAGGTGCGCGAGAACGTCGAAGAGATCGCCCGCGACCTGCTCGACCTCTACTCCAAGCGGCAATTGGTCGAAGGGCACCCCTTCAGTGAGGACTCCCCCTGGCAGCAGGAGCTCGAGATTTCCTTCCCCTATGAAGAGACGCCCGACCAGATCAAGGCCATGGACGAGATCAAGGCCGACATGGAGGATTCGCGGCCGATGGACCGGCTGCTCGCCGGCGACGTCGGCTTCGGGAAGACCGAGCTGGCCCTGCGCGCCGCCTTCAAGGCCGTGCAGGATGGGAAGCAGGCGGCCATCCTGGTGCCCACCACCGTGCTGGCGCAGCAGCACCTGCTCACCTTCCAGGAGCGGTTGCGTCCCTTCCCGGTCAGCGTCGACATGCTCTCCCGCTTTCGCAGTGAGGCCGAGGCGCGCGATGTCCTGCGGCGTTTGCGGACCGGGGAGCTAGACATGGTGATTGGGACCCATGCCCTGTTGCAGAAGGACGTGCAGTTCAAGGACCTCGGCCTGGTCATCATCGACGAGGAACAGCGCTTCGGGGTGATGCAGAAGGAGAAACTCAAGCAGCTGCGGGCCGCCGTCGATGTGCTCTCCCTGTCGGCCACCCCGATTCCGCGCACCCTCCACATGTCCCTGGCCGGCATCCGGGACCTGTCGGTGGTGCAGACCGCGCCCGAGGATCGGTTGCCGATCAAGACCTTCGTCACCGCGGACGACGACGATCTGATCCGAGAGGTTATCCAGCGCGAGTTGCAGCGCGGGGGCCAGGTCTTCTATGTCTATAACCGGGTGCAGACCATCAAGAAGGCCGAGGAGCGGGTCAAGCGGCTGGTGCCGCACGCCCGGGTGGTGGTCGGCCACGGCCAGATGCCAGAACACCACCTGGCCGAGGTGATGATGCAGTTCGTCCGAGGCGAGGCCGACGTCCTCGTCTGCTCCACCATCATCGAGTCCGGCCTGGACATCCCCAACGCCAACACCATCGTGGTGGTGGATTCGCAGCGGCTGGGGTTGGCTCAGCTCTACCAGCTGCGCGGCCGGGTGGGCCGCGCCGGGCAGCGCGCCTACGCGTACTTCCTCTACAACCCAACCCGGTCGCACACCGAGACCGCCGACAAGCGGTTGGAGGTCATCTCCGAGCTGCAGGACCTGGGTTCGGGCTTCAAGCTGGCGCTCAAGGACCTGGAGATCCGCGGCGCCGGCAACCTGCTCGGCGTGGAACAGCATGGGGCGATCGCCGCAGTCGGTTTGGAGCTGTACAACGCCATGCTGCGCGACGCGGTCGAATCCCAGAAGGTGGGCAAGGAGGTGGAGCTCCCAGCGGGGCTCTCGCTGGATCTGCCGCTCGAGCACTTCCTTCCACGGGAATATGTGCCCGACGAGAAGCTGCGGCTGCAGGTCTACCAGGATCTGGCCGCCATCCAGGACGAGGACGGCCTGGAAGCGGCCGAGCGGAACCTTGAAGACCGGTTTGGAAAGACACCCTCACCCGTTCGCAACCTCTTTTACGCGCTGCGGGTGAAGCTGCTGGCCCAGCAGGCCAGGCTGTCGGCTATCGAAACGGATGGCGATCTCCTGGTGCTCCGGCTCCCGGCCGACTGGGCCGGCGACCCGCGCCGGCTGGAGGCGCAGTTCCGATCGATTCTGCATGTCCGCTTCGGCAAGGTGCGGATCTCGATGCGGGCCGCCGGCGCCGCCTGGAAGGAGCGCCTGCTCGACGTGCTGGGGGAGATCGGTCGGCTGGGCCAGGTGCCAGAACCGGTCAGCGCCTGATTGGATGACAACCGGCTCAGCCCTGGGCTATTCTTGGGCAGGACGCGGTCGACCCCCGCAGGGAAGAGCGGAGGCAGGGGATGAGACCTCCGCCGCGCACCTTGCCCGTGGGCAGTTAGGCGCTCCCCCTTTGGGGCGTCCGCGTCCTTTTCACCCGCTGGCCAGTTCTGGCTAAAGTAGGCGGCAATGTCGGAACGCCGCGTCTATAGTTCCGGGCGTCCGTGGGAGCGGATCGTTGGGTATGCCCGGGCAGTCCGGATAGGCCCGGCGATTGAGATCTCGGGCTGCGCGCCTACGGCCGACGACGGATCGACTGTGGGCGGGACTGACGTCTATCTGCAGACCCGGCAGTGCCTGCGGATCATCGAAGAGGCGCTGGCCGGTGTCGGAGCAGGCTTGGAGGACGTCACGCGCACCCGCGTGTTTACCACCGTCCCCCGCCGGTGGCGGCAAATCGGCAAGGCACACAACGAAGTGTTCGGCGCCATCCGGCCGGCGATGGCTCTGATTGGCGTTCGGGGATTCCTCGACCCGAGGTGGCTGGTCGAAATTGAGGCCAGCGCTTTTCGGGTGGAATAAACGAGACCCCGGGGGAGGGAGATCCTTAGCTGAGGATCAAGCTGGGTGGGCGCCTTCCGCTAGAGGGGCGGAGATGCCTGCCGATTCCGCTGAGCAGTATTCGGTCATCGCGTCGAGCAGCCACTCCGCCGCGTACCAGG
>DASPZT010000400.1:0-2686 GCA_035636135.1 Candidatus Limnocylindria bacterium
GAGCGCGCGGGCCAGGATTGCCGTGTGCGCGGTCGCGCTGCCCTGCTCGGTCGCGAAGCCGACCACTAGTTCACGGTCCAGGCCGGCCGTCTGCGAGGGCGCCAGGTCGCGGGCCACCAGGATGGACGGCTGCCCCGGCGGCGGGCCCTCGGTCAAGCCCCGCAGCGCACGGCGGATCTGGGCGACCACGTCGTGCACGTCCGCCGCCCGCGCCTGGAAGACCGGATCCGGTGACCCGCGCAGCATGGCCGCAAAGGGCTCCAGCGCCTGCTCGACCGCGTCGTCGGCCAGTCGCCCCTGCGCGATCAACGCCAGCGCGCCATCGAGCAGCGCCGGATCGTCCAGCATAAGGGCCTGGGCGTCCAGGATGCCGGTCTCGGCGGTCGCCCCACGCGCGCGGAGGCGATCGCCCTTGGCGGTGAGGCTGGCCTTGACCTCCTCCAGCGCCGTCATCAGTCGGCCCGGGGCAGCGGGGCCCGAGAGGTCGGTCGGGGTGCCGGCGATGACCGTCTCGGTCCAACGCCAGATGGGGGCCACGACCCGACCCGGAGCGGCGGCGATGCCCTGCAGTTGCTGTCGCGCCGGGCTACTCGTTGAAGTCACGGTCGACCAGGTCGCTCAGCGCCGCGATGGCATCGCCAGCGTGCGGGCCTTCGGCGCGGACGACGATGGTCGTGCCCTGGGTGACGCCCATCGAGAGGACGCTGAGGATGCTCTTGGCGTCCCTAGGCACGCCATCCTTGAGGACCTCAACCCGGGTGTCCTTGAATCGGGCCGCGGTCTGCACGAAAAGCGCGGCCGGCCGCGCGTGCAGGCCGACCTTGTTGGTGATGGTCAGCGGTCGCTCCAGCGTTCCCTCCTCCTTCTTGCTAGCGTAGTCTGCCCTGCCTTGCCCCATCGGTCAAGCGCAGAATGACGAGGGAGGAGCATGGCGATGGCGGTTCGCTCGAGCCAGTCACCCGTTCGGCCGCTGGCGGCCGACCGATCCGTGTCTCGCCTGCTCGAGGCCTTCGAGCGGGTACCGGTGGCGGCCACCATTCGGCGGGCGGAAGACCTTCCCCAGGCGCTGGCCTCGCCCGTGCCGGCCATCTTTTTCCTGCGCGCCCCGGCCTTTCACCTCGGACCGCTGGTGTGGGCGGTACAGGCGCGCGGCAAGATGGCGTTCGTCCACATCGACCTCATCGCCGGGCTGGGCAAGGACCGGGCCGGCGTGGCCTTCCTGGCTCGCGAGATCGGTGTCAACGGCATCGTCAGCTCCCACGGGAGCCTGATCGCCGCCGCCAAAGCCGACCGCGTGATCGCGGTCCAGCGGCTGCTGCTGCACGATGACCTGGGCCTGCCGTCGGCGCTGACGGCGATTGAACGCGCCCAGCCGGACATTGTCGAGGTGCTGCCGGGGGTGATCTTTCCGGAGATCGCCGATCTGCTTCGCGGCCGGGTCGCCGCCCCCATGATCGTGGGTGGCCTGATCACCGACGCCAGCCAGCGGGCGGCCATCCTGGGGGCGGGCGCGCGCGCGATCACAACCGGGTCGGTGGCGCTGTGGCAGTAAGAACGCCCGGGCTGTCGGGGGTCCTGCTGCCCGCGGTGAGAGACGCCGCCTCCCTGCATCAAGCGCTGGACCTCGGCTACCGCCAGGTGCTGGTGGAGCGCGGCAGCCTGCTGGCGATGGTGGGACCGCTGGCGATAGCCGCCCGTCAGGGGATCGCGATCTTCGTCAACCTGGATGGCGTCGAGGGGCTGGCTCCAGACAGCGCCGCCCTCGCCTTCGTGGCCACCGACCTCGGCCTCTCGGGCGTGCTCTCCGTCAAACCGCATGTGCTGAAAGACGCCAGCCGGTTTCGGCTGCGCACTATCCAGCGGATTCACGCCCTGGATTCCACCGGGCTGGAAACGGGGCTGCGAACGCTGGCCTCGCCGGCGCCCCAAGCGCTGGCCATCGCTCCGGCGCTCGCCATCCCGCACGTGGTGACCACGGTCCGGGCCGTGACCTCAGTACCGCTCTGGGGAACAGGATATGTGACTACGAGTGAACAGGCACAGCGGATCCTGGCGGCTGGCGCCGAGGTGGTGAGCAGCTCGCGGCGCGAGGTTTGGCAAGACTTTCAGACGTAGGCCGGTGGATTCGCGATTAGTATTGACAGGCTTCGAGCGCTGTGCTATGACAGGCGGACAGCGACCGGCGGGACACTGAAAGGAAAAGTCCTGACCTCTGCGCTCCAACTGGAGCGTGCAGGTGAGGGCTTTTTGTTTGTGTGCCGAACGAGGGAGGTGAAAGCGGGAGGGGAAACCCGGAAGCGAGCCATCATCGACCGACGTCGCATTTGTAAGGGAGGAGGAATCGATGGCTGTGTCAGAAGGCTGGACTAAGAAGTATCTGGGCGAAGTGCTCGGCACGTTTATCCTCGTTTTCCTCGGCGATACCTTCGTGGCGTACGCGGTGGCCGGGAACGCCGGTTTCAACGCCGGCCTGCTGGGCGCGGGGTTCTTCTGGGGATTTGCGGTCACTCTCGCTATCTACGTCGCGGGCGCCGTCTCGGGAGCGCATCTCAATCCGGCAGTCACCATCTCGCTCGCCTGGCGCCGTGGGTTCCCGTGGTCGAAGGTGCCCGGTTACATCGTCTCGCAGGTGGTGGGCGCGTTCCTGGCCGCTGCTGCCGTGTCCTTCGTCTGGAACGGCATCATC
>DASPZT010000401.1:0-6705 GCA_035636135.1 Candidatus Limnocylindria bacterium
CATGGCCGGCATCATGGCCTTTTTCGCCAAGCAGGAGCCCGAATTCACCGGGCGCTAGCCCACCCGTTTCGTATCTGACCTGATCTCGGTTTGAGCTCAGCCGTATGTAGATCGACTCCCGTGCGTTTTCACTCAGGGGAATCCCTTTTCACGAGGAGGCGTACAGCGAATGCATAGAGTGACGAAGCCGATCGTGCTCGGTGTGGCCGCCCTGTTCGGGGTGGGCCTGATCTCGGCAGCCGCCGCCAACAACACACACGGCGCGGCAGTCAGCGCGGTGGCTAAGGCCAAGGCGCAGATCGGTGAGGCTCGGGGCGACGCGGTCAGCCTGGTGGCCAGCGCCAACGGCGAGGCCCGGTCGGATGCGGCCAAGGCCGATGCCATCGCCGACAAGGCGGCCGACAAGGCGGCTCGGGTGGCGGACAAGGCGGCCGATAAGGCGGCCAAGACCACCGGGGACGCCCACGGCGACGCCGTAAGTATGGTCGCCCGGAGCGACGCCACCGCTGCCCATACGACGGGCGCCAAGAAGGTCAACCACGGCGGCGCCGTTAGCGCGGTCGCTCGCAAGCAATAGGCACCGCAGCCTAACAACCCACGCGTAACGATCGAGCGATAAACGAACGGCGGCTACCCCAGCCGCCGTTTTTCTTTTTCACAGAGCCGCTCCAGGTCACTACACTCCTGGATCACGCTGGCGCGTTTAATGTCCCGTGGGGAATCTTTTCTCGGGGAGGCGATCGTAATGCGAGTGACGAAGTCGATCGCGCTCGGCATTGCGGCGACATTCATTCTGGCGACCGGCATCATTACGGCGGCTGCGGCCAATGGCACTCAGGGCGCCCACGGCGCTGCGGTAAGCGCAGTCGCCAAGGGCCACGGCGCGACGGTGAGTGCGCTGGCCAAGACCCACGCCGGCGGCGCGGCGATCAGTGCGCTCGCCAAGACTCATGGCGCGGCGGTTCGTGCAGTCGCCCGCAAGCCGTAGGCGAGAGCTAGCACGGTAGCCAAGAAGGAACGGCGGCCACCCCAGCCGCCGTTCTTGGTTTGCAGAATCGATCTTCAGGCGAGTGGCTGGTAGCGGCCCACGCGGCGCCTGATTTCGTCCAGGACCTGTTGCACCCGCGCGCTGTCCGATCCACTGGCGCGGATGATGAGCCGGCCCAGTTCGGTCTGCGGGTACGATCCCAGCGACACCTCAGGATACTCGCTCTCCAGCGCCAGCATGGCCTCGGCGAACGCACTTTCGGGGGCCAGGTGGTAGTGCAGCTCGCCGACCGCCGGCGCGCTGCCGTCGCGCAAGTAGCCGGGCTCGATCCAGTCGCGGAACAGCGACCGCAGCTCTGGCGGCACGCCCGGCATGGCGAAGAGGAAGCGCTCCGAACCCAGGGGGTACGCGACCCCGGGCGCCATCCCGGGACCGTTGCGCAGGATCACGCTCCCCTCCGGGACCATCGCCATTTTGCGGTTGCCGGCATTGAGCTCGGCAGTGCCACGAAGCTTTGCGAGCCCTCGACTGAACATGAGGTTCTGCATCGCGGCACCGGTCGCCTGGTCGTAGACGAGCGGGCGGTCGAGTGCTCGGGCCAGCGCCTGGAAGGTTCGGTCGTCCGGCGTGGGTCCCAGCCCGCCGCAGACAAAGATTCTGACCAACTCGGGCCTGGCCATGTGGTCCTGGACGGCGGCCACAATGTCCGCCTCCACGTCCCCCACCACCTCGATGCGCTTGAGCGGGTAGCCCAGGCTGAACAGCCGACCCGCGAGCCAGTTGGAGTTGGTGTCGACGGTGAAGCCCCGGAGCAGCTCGTCACCCACGGCCACGATGCTGGAGGACGGCATGGATGAATGGTGCCACGGCGCTGGCCGTAACATATGCTGGCCATATGCCCAGGTCCGCGTACGAGCGCAGCAAGTCGGTGGAGACGATTGCCTGGCAGGAGCACCCCCTGGCCCGCAGCCTGGCGCTGCGGCTGCTTGAGGAATCGTCCGGCGAATCGCGGCAGGCGATCGGGCAGGCGCTGCTGGATGTGCTCGACGACGCGGCCGGACTGCCGCCCTGCAAGCTGACCGTCGCCGACCGTCCGCAGCGGCACCGCAAGCGGGAGGGCCGGCTGGAAATGAAGACCTACGGGTACTACCGATGCGACTGGGACGCCGGTGAGGCCCGTCGTGGCTCGATCCGCATTTACAACCTGACTGCCATCCGGCAGCAGATCCTGAGCCCCAAGGTCTTCCTGGAAACCCTGCTGCATGAGTGGGTCCACCACTACGACTTTGCCGGGTTGCGGCTGGACCGCTCCCCGCACACGTCGGGATTCTTCGCCCGAATTCGGGCCGTGGCCGAAACCCTGGGGGTGGGCTTCGTGGCCCCGCCCAAACGGGAAGCATCGATTGGTCCGCTGCACCCGGTCGACGATGTCCTTCCGCCCGGGCCCAATCGCCTTCGGCCCGGTGGAACCGACCCGCCGAAATGGATCCGGGATCAGATCGCGGCGTTGTTTGGAAGAAAAGAGCCGTGATCGGTTCGCTGAGCGTTTCGACCGTGCTCGGCATCGTCACGGTGGCCGCCGTGCTCGCCCTGGTCTATGGCGGCGTGCTGACCCGGTGGGTCCTGGCGCAGCCGGCGGGGAGCGAGCGGATGGCGCGGATCGCCATGGCGATCCAGGAGGGCGCGGCCGCCTACCTGAACCGCCAGTACCGGACGCTGGCCGTCATCGGTGTCCTACTGGCGCTGGTCATCACCGTCACCATCAACTGGCAGACCGGACTGCTGTATGTGGTCGGCGCGGTCTGCTCAGCGCTGGCCGGCTACGTGGGCATGAACGTCTCGGTCCGCGCCAACGTACGGACCGCCCAGGCGGCGAGCAAGGGCCTGGACACCGCCCTGCGGCTGGCGTTTCGCGGAGGCGCCGTTACCGGTCTCTTCGTGGTGGGCCTCGGCCTGCTGGGCGTGACCGTGTCCTACTGGGTGTTCCACAAGCCGCAGGCGCTGATCGGCCTGGGCTTCGGCGCCAGCCTGATCAGCGTGTTCGCCCGCCTCGGTGGCGGGATCTTCACCAAGGCCGCGGACGTGGGGGCGGACCTGGTTGGCAAGCTGGAGGCCGGCATTCCAGAAGACGACCCCCGCAACCCGGCCGTCATTGCCGACAACGTGGGGGACAACGTCGGCGACTGCGCCGGCATGGCGGCCGACCTGTTCGAGACCTACGCCGTCACCGCGATCGCGGCCATGCTGCTGGGCAGCCTCCTGTATCCGGGACAGGTCACCTTCGTGGTCTACCCGCTGGTGCTGGGCGCCATCTCGATCGTGGCCTCGGTCATCGGCACGTTCTTCGTTCGGCTCGGGAACGGGAAGTGGATCATGGGCGCGCTGTACAAGGGCCTTGGGGTGAGTGCCGTCCTGGCCCTGGCAGGCTTCCTGACGGTCACACGCCTGATGGGCCTGAACATCACCCTGTTCTGGGCCGGAGTGGTGGGAGTCCTGGTCACGCTGGCCATCGTGGCGATCACCGAATTCTTCACGAGCGAGCGGTTTCCACCGGTCCGCTTGATCGCCCAAGCCTCGACGACGGGCCACGCCACGAACATCATCGCGGGCCAGGCCATCGGCATGCTCAGTACCGCGCTGCCGGTGGTGGTCATCGGGGCAGGCATCCTGGCTGCCTACTTCCTCAACCAGAACCTGGGCGGCGCCGCGGATTCGGGCCTGTACGGGATCGCCATCGCCGCCATGGCCATGCTCTCCATGACCGGGATCATCGTGGCCATCGATGCCTACGGGCCGATTACGGACAACGCCGGGGGCATTGCCGAGATGGCCGACCTGCCTGCCAGCGTTCGGGCGGTGACCGATCCGCTGGACGCGGTCGGGAACACCACGAAGGCCGTGACCAAGGGGTACGCGATCGGATCGGCCGGCCTGGCCGCGCTGGTGCTCTTTGCCTCCTACACCACGGAGGTCAGGAACGCGGTCCCGGGATACGGGCCCCCGCTGAGCTTTGACCTCACCAATCCGCTGGTGATCGTCGGCCTTTTCCTGGGAGGGGTCCTGCCGTTCCTGTTCGGCTCATTGAGCTTGCTGGCCGTCGGTCGGGCGGCCGGCCAGGTGGTGATCGAGGTGCGCCGCCAGTTCCGGGAGATCAAGGGCCTGATGGAGGGGACGGCGGTGCCGGAGTACGGGCGGGCGGTGGACCTGGTGACCCGGGCGGCCCAGCGCGAGATGATCATCCCCGGGTTGATCCCGGTACTGGCGCCCGTGGTGGTCGGGTTGATCCTCGGGCCGGTTGCGCTCGGCGGCTTGCTGATCGGGAGCATCGTGACGGGTCTGTTCCTGGCCATCCAGATGACGTCTGGCGGCGGAGCCTGGGACAACGCCAAGAAGTACATCGAGGAGGGTCACTACGGCGGCAAGGGCACCGACGCCCATGCGGCGGCCGTCACGGGGGACACGGTGGGTGACCCCAACAAGGACACGGCCGGTCCCGCCATCAACCCGATGATCAAGGTGGTCAACATCATCGCCATCCTGATCGCGCCCCTGGTCGCGACCCACGCCCTGATTCGATAGGGAATCGCCCACATATATCCTTCGCTGATTGCTCTACCTCTTTGATATCGATGGGACGCTCCGGCAGGCGCTGCTGTTTCCGGGGATCGGCTCACTGGCGCCCTGGGACCAGCGAGTCCTGCCCGGCCGCGCGGACCGTCTGCAGGCGCTGAAGGCCGACGGGCACCGGATCGGCGCGGCCACCAACCAGGGGGCGGTCGCCTTCGGCCTGGTGTCGGAATCCCGAATGCAGCGGGGCCTGGACGAGCTGAACCGCCGCCTGGACGGGACGCTGGAGTGGATCGGGGTGTGCCCGCACCATCCCAGGGCCCTGCTGCCCCGCTACCGCCGCGACTGCGATTGCCGCAAGCCGCGGCCTGGCCTGCTCCTCCAGGCGCTCGCCTACTTTGGCGCTCCGGCCGCTGAGGCCGTCTTCATCGGGGATCGGCGGACGGATCAGCAGGCGGCCCAGGCGGCTGGATTTCAATTCGTGTTTGCCGACCGGTTCTTCGCCGCCTGATCGGGACTATTCTGAGGTCATGGACGAGTACACCATCGAGATGAACGACCTCCGGCGCCAGATCGCCAAGCTCAAGTTCGAGCGGGCCGACCTGGTGCTGATCGAAGAGCTGGAGGCGCAGTTGCGCATCCTGCGCGCCATCTACGACGCGACCGTCCAGCTCCACGCAGAGAGGACCGCCCTGCTGGCGCGCCGCCTGCGCGAGCGGGGCCTGGGCGACTGGACGTTCGACAACGTGTACAGCTACGTGTACGAGGAGGCCGTCAACCTCGACCCCGGGGGCCACGACCTGGCCTTCCAGATCCAGGCCCAGGACTACCGAGCCCACCTGGAGGCACCGGTACAGGCCGAGGCCTCCAAATAAAAGAAGGAGCCCCGCGGGGCTCCTTCTGAACTAGCTGGCGTTACGGACGGCCCTTACCGGAGTGCGCCCAGGCGGGCGGCGTGCCCGTGTCGGTGCCGCTGTCGGTGGTCGCGCTGTCGGTCGAGGCATCCGTGGTCTTCGTGCAGAGCGCCGTGATGTTCGACATCACCTTGCCGTGGTAGTTCTTCTTCACGGTCGTCGGCGCTGTTGAGCCACCGAGCACGAAGCTCTTGTGACTCGCGTACCACGACGCGCACTCGCCGAAGCTCGTCCACGTCGCGTTCGGCTTGTCGGTCGTCCCGGGCAGCGCCCAGAGGGTCTGACCATTGGTGGGCGTAACGCCCTGGACCTTGGTCAGCGAACCCGTCAGGGTGAGGCTGCCATTGTTGGCCGCGTACGCGCCAACCGCGCCCAGCGCCACGGCGCCGGCTGCGATCAACCCCGCGACCTTGATTTTCGTCAGTCGAAACATGAGTTTTCGAACCTCCTAAGAAATGAGATCTGCTCTGGAATACGGTCGGCGCCGGCGCCATCGTACGGCCCGAGCGACTCTGTGACCCCGGAAGCCGCGGGCCGTCACGGCTGGATGACGGAGCCATGACAGGACGGTCACGTATGCTGGCCGACGAGATGGCGCGGGCGCGAATCGATCGAGTGCCGCCGACTTCGGAGCTGCCGCGAACGTGGCGTCGGGAGCTGCTGCTGGTGCTGGTGTTCGTCGGCGGACTCACCAGCCTGGGGGTGGAGTTTGCCGCGGCCCGGCTGCTGGCCCCCTTCTTCGGCCAGTCCCTCTTCATCTGGGGCACGTTGATCGGGCTGATCCTCATCTATCTCACGGTCGGCTACTACGTGGGCGGCCGTGTCGCCGATCGCTGGCCAGACCCTCGCCTGCTCTACCGCATCACGACGGTGGCCGCCCTCGCGCTGGGCCTGATCCCGCTGGTCGCGCGGCCGATCCTCAGCTTCTCCCAGCAGGGGTTCGCCCAGCTATCGCTGGGGATCGTGGTCGGCTCGCTGCTATCCGTGATCGTCCTCTTCGCGGTTCCCGTCACCCTACTGGGGATCGTCTCCCCCTTTGCCATCCGGCTTCGCATCCATGACGTCCTGACCGCGGGCAATGCGGCCGGCGCCGTGTATGCGCTGTCGACCCTGGGCAGCATCCTGGGGACGTTCATCCCGGTGTTCTGGCTGATCCCGAGCTTCGGCACCCGGCCTACCATCTTTATCCTGGCCATCGGCCTGGGGATCGTTTCCGGAGTTGGCCTCTGGGCTTAC
>DASPZT010000402.1:0-2268 GCA_035636135.1 Candidatus Limnocylindria bacterium
GGACGCGTGCCTGCTGCGCGATCTCCTCGATCACATCGGGGCCGCCGGTACTCATCTCCACCAGGAGCTGGCCCGCCGCGTGCTCGATAATGCCGTCCCGGCCCAGGTACACGCTGCGGACCGCGGCCGCGTCGGTCAGGCTGCTCAGGACCACGTTGGCCCCGCGGATCGCGTCGGCAGGCGTCGCCCCCACCGGCCCGACCTTCAGGCGCTCGGCCTTCTCCCTGGTCCGATCCCAGACCGTTACCGCAAATCCAGAGGCCTGCAGCCGACGGGCGAGAGCGCCGCCCATCCGGCCCGTGCCCAGGACCGCAACCTTGGTGGCTTCCATTTCAGCTCCTCCTGTCCTCGGGCGCTGCCGTCTCCTTCAGACAAGCATCTCACCCCGCCTCGGTAAGCTGAAGTGGATGCAGCGCGCGACGATCGCCGTCACGCTGGCCGCGGCCAGCCTGATCGGGTGCAGTGGGGCGCCGCCGGCCCGGGCCGCTGCCAGCCCCCACCCGACGGCGTCGCCGCAGTCCGCCGCGCCGACGCCCACCCCGCTGCCGCTCGTCCCGCTGGCCATCGACTACATGCGGCAGCAAGAGTACCCGGGCTCAGACCTGGTGATCGAGCAGCGACTCGCGGCCGGCAGCAACTACCAGCGGTACATCGCTTCGTATCGTTCAGACGGGCTGAAGATCAACGGCCTGCTCACGGTCCCGAACGGCCCAAAGCCCGCCACTGGATGGCCGGTCATCATTTTCAATCACGGCTACATCCCGCCCGCGGAGTACCGGACCACCGAGCGGTACGTGGCCTACGTGGACGCCTTTGCCCGCCGCGGGTACGTCGTCTTCAAGTCGGACTATCGCGGCCATGGCAGCTCCGAAGGGCAGCCGGCCAGCGCCTACGGCTCGCCCGACTACACGATCGACGTGCTGAACGCCGTGGCCACCCTCAAGCGGTACCCGGATGCCGACCCGAATCGGATCGGCATGTGGGGTCACTCCATGGGCGGGAACCTCACCTTGCGGGTGCTGGTCATCGACCACGACATCAAGGCGGCCGTCATCTGGGCCGGGGTAGTCGCCTCCTATCAGGACTTGCTCGAGAAGTGGCACCCGCCGGCCGGGAGCGGGCCTCCGCCCTCGATTCGCAATGGCTGGCGACAGGCGTTCATCGCTCGCTTCGGCACACCCGAGGAGAACCCGACGTTCTGGAACTCGATCTCCCCCACCGCCTACCTGGATGACATCACCGCCCCCATCCAGCTCGACCACGGGACGGCCGACGAGGAGGTGCCGCTCGCCTTCTCTCAGACCCTGGCCCAGCAGCTGCAAGCGGACAGCAAGACGGTTGAGTTCTACACGTATCCCGGCGATAACCACAACATCTCGAACAGCTTCTGGCTCGCGATGCAGCGGTCGGTCGCCTTTTTCGACCGGTACCTGCGCGGTTAGTCTGGCAGCCAGATTCTCCGAGGAACGCGTTCGCCTTCTCCGGATGCGCTCCCAGCGTCTTTCCGGGCCGCGTCCGAAGACGGTCACGGGCGTCCTGCGCGACGTCTTCGCCCTGCAGGCGCAAGACACGCGGGCCTCGAGGCTGGCCGTCCGACCTCGGAGCGAGGGCCTGGACGCGCAGGCCGTGATCCAAGCGTGCAATCAGGATCGAACAGTTGTCCGAACGTGGGCGATGCGCGGGACGCTGCACATGCTGCCCGCCGAGGACGTCGGCTGGCTGGTCGGCCTGCTGGGGCCGGCCCTGGCGGCCGGTGACTGGCGACGGCGCCTGCAGCTGGGGCTGGACGATCACCTCCTCGAGCGGGCGATCCCGGCTATCAGGTCCGCGCTGGCCGCGAATGGTCCCCTCACTCGGGCAGAGCTGTTGGCCAAGCTCGCCCAGAAGCGGGTGACGGTCGATCCCAAGACCAATGCCGCTGCCCACCTGTGCTTCTCTGCGGCGGCGCGGGGCCTGATCTGTCGCGGGCCGGACCGCGCCGACGACGAGCCGACCTACGTCCTTCTCGACGATTGGGTGACGCGGCGAATGCGGAGCCCGAAAGACCCGCTGGGCGAATTGGCCAGCCGTTACCTCGGCGCCTATGGCCCGGCCAGTGTCCCTGACTTCGCCGCCTGGGCGGGGATCCCCATGGCCGCCGCGCGCCTGGGGTTGGAACGGATCCGAGCCCGGCTGATCGAGGTGGAGGTGTCGGGGAAGCCAGCCTGGATGCTGGCGGGGACTGATCGAACCGCCAGCGTATCGAGGCCGGGCGTGCGTCTGCTGGGA
>DASPZT010000403.1:0-10299 GCA_035636135.1 Candidatus Limnocylindria bacterium
ACGACGGACGACACCTGGACCTGGGACGGCGCCACCTGGAAGCTGCTTCATCCGGCCAGCAACCCACCCGTGCGGGAAGGCGCCGGCCTCGCAGCTGACCCGGGGCATAGCGTGGTGGTGCTCTTCGGTGGCAGAAACGCAGGGAACCTTCGCGACGACACCTGGTTGTGGGATGGATCCAACTGGAAGCAGGTGCTGCCAGTCCACAGCCCGTCGCCGCGTACTGGGGCCGCGCTCACGTACGACCCGGTTCGGCATGTCGTCCTGCTCTTCGGAGGTGAGGGGGGCGGCAACGACACGTGGACCTGGGATGGGATCGACTGGACGCAACAGGCGCCACTGACCTCTCCGCCTCCTCGGGCTTATGGCCGGCTCGCCTTTGACGTCGCCCGAGGGGTCGGACTGCTGTTTGGCGGCGATGTCCTCGGACTCGACGATACCTGGGAATGGAATGGCACCAACTGGACGCGAATGCATCCCGCCAACACTCCGCCAGGATGGTCGACCGCGACCCGAACCCCGCAGCCGATGGTCTACGACGCCGTTCGCCACGTCGTCATGTTCGTCGGGCCACAGCAGCACACGAGCCTGAGCGCAGACGACACCATGGAAACCTGGACCTGGGACGGCGTTACGTGGACGCGGCATGCGCCGGCGACAACGCCACCTCCTCGTGACGGCGTAGGTCTCGCGTTCGACGCCGCCCGCGGGATAGTCGTAATGGCTGGCGGCTGGCCGGTGGTCCAGAACGGCGACGTGACCAGCACCTGGGGCTGGGACGGAGCCACCTGGAAGCAGCTGAGCGCGTAGTCCGAGTGGCTTGGGGCGGCGAACCCTCGTCGGGTCGGGTGGCCTCAGGCTGTGCAGGCGCTGGTCGAGGAGGCGATCACGATTGTGCCGAGGACGACCTGGAATCCGGTTGGAAAGTTGAACGTTGCCGTCACACCGGCCGCCCGCATCGTGTTCGTAGATGAGTCGAACTGACGGAAATTGATGGTCCCAGTGGCGTGCCCGTACTGGGTGGAGCTCGTGAAGTGCTGATTCGCCGAACCGGTGACGGGGACCTCGGTCCCAAAGATCTTGAGATCTGTGATCGACGATTGGGCCGCGTGTCGCCCGGCGCAGTCAACCCGGGCGGCGCTGCTGGCCGCTGCTAGCGCCAGCACGCAGGGCGAGTTGGCCTCAGGCCGGCTGAAAATGCACACGTCGAAGAGGCTCGACGAGGCCGTGGCGGTGTGGTCCTCGGTGGAGGCGCTGGCCGAGGCGACCCGGGCCACGATCAGGTGCGCTAGGGTCGCCCGGGATGGATCTCCGGCGGCGAAGTCGACTGGGGCAGGCCCGAAGAAGTGTGCCTCGCCGGTGGGCCCGAGGTTGCCGCTGTCTCCGATGCTGCGCTGGACCGTGAAGGACTCGTTCATGCTCTCGGCGAAAGTGGCATTGACGTCGAAGGCCGTGGCGCGTCCCGCGTAGATGGGATTGACCGGGAGGATCGCAGCCGGTGATGGCGAATGCGACGGCGTCACCAATTGTGGTGTGCACGCCGAGAAGGCAACAAAGGCGAGTACGGCCGCTTGTCGCACGCGTGTGCGCGATCTGAACATTTCTACAATCTACCCGGCTGCCGTCCTCAGCCATTGGGATACGGTGGCCAGAACCCTCAGCCGCCGCTCAGTTTTCGCTCACACGTGTCTAAACCCCGCGACGCAGAGTGGGTGTATGCAGTTTCGGCACGGTTCGCGGAGTTCCTTCAGGCGGCACCCCGCCATGGCCTGGCTCGTTCTCGGCGCGGCCGCTCTCGCGGGTTGCGGTCAGGCGGCCGCACCGACCGCGCCGGCAAGCTCACCAGCTGCGCCTGTAAGCTCGACGCCCACGCAGGGCACATCAGCACCCGGCTCCGCCCTGGGCTCCGTCACCTACTGCACCGTCGGACGGGTGGCCCTGACCATGAATGTTTGGCTGCCGCAGGGTGGGACGACACCTCACCCACTAGCCGTCATGGTCCACGGAGGTGGATGGGAACACGGCGATGCAGGGCCATCGAACCGGCTCTCGCCTGTTGAATCCGGGTTGGTTGGAAAAGGCTTTGTGGTCGCGTCGGTCAACTATCGGTTGGCGCCGCAGTATGTATGGCCCGCGCAGATCGAGGACGTCAAGTGCGCGATTCGCTATCTGCGCGCCAGTGCCGCCACCTACGGCATCGACCCCACACGAATCGGGGTGTGGGGCGGGAGCGCCGGTGGTCATCTCGTCGCCATGCTGGGGACGGCGGGCCCGAGCGCCGGCTACGACGTCGGGCAGTATCTCGACCAGTCGAGCGCCGTCCAGGCGGTAGTGGACGAATGGGGTCCGGCCGACCTCACGGCGCCGGGCTGGGATCCGTACGCCAGCCAGGTGATCACCCAGGTGTTCGGTGTGAGCCCGGGTCAGCCCTCCTCCGTGCTGCGCGCTGCGAGCCCGGTCAGTTACGTGACCGCCAGTGATCCGCCCTTCCTGATCATTCAGGGCGTGGCCGATACGACGGTGCCGGCCAGCCAGTCCCAGGAATTTGCGGCGACGCTGCAATCAGCGGGCGTGCCGGAAACCCTGGTGATGGTGCAGAACGCTGGGCACGGCCTCAAGCCAGCGGGCGGCGTGCCGACGCCGTCGTTGAGCCAGGTCAACCAAATGATCATCGACTTCTTCGCCAAGCACCTGGGGGCCGGCCAATGAGGCGGGTCTGGTGCGTCACGGGGGTTGCGCTCACGACCATGCTGGCGGCGTGCGCCGGACCGTCGGCCGCCTTGGTGCCCGGTGCTCCGCTGGCAAGCCCGTCCGCGAGTTCACCCCTCTCTTCAGGCAGGGGTGCGGGAGGGTGTCGCGGCACGGATCCGCTGGTCGCGGTCCCGTCGGCCCCGCACGGGCTCTTCGTGCTCGCCCCCGGGGCCAACAGTCCGCTCGGCGGCGCGGTTAGCCAATACCTGATCAGCAATCCCGCTGTCTGTGGCGCGGCCATCTTCGTGAGCTGGCAGCAGGTCGATCGCGGTCCCGGCACCAACCCACGCTACGACTGGAGTGCAGTTCAATCGGCGATCGCGCCCTGGGAGGCGGCCGGCAAGACGGTCAACCTGATCGTCTGGGGCGCCTCAGAAGGCGGCACCGTGCAGCGCTCGACGCCGGCTTGGGTTCAGGCGCAGGTGCAGATGATCAACTGCGGGGGCAAAACCGCGCCGACGCCGGTCTACTGGCAGCCGGGCTACGCGAACAACTGGCGCGCCTTCATCGTGGCGACCGTCAAGCAGTTCGCCTCCGACCCGCACATCGGCTACCTCCGGTTTGGGCTGGGCACGGGTGGTGAGGGGTTGGCCAGCGCCGGGACCAAGACGCCCAGTTGCCTCGCGCAATGGAACGCGGCGGGGTATCAGACTGAGTGGCCCGCCTACGTGAGCCGGCTGGTCGCCTTCGAAGGTTCCCTTCACGCCAACCATCAGCTAATGGTCGCTATCAACACCTTCGACGCCATGCCTTCACCGGAAAAGGTGGCGCAGGAAGCCAGCCAGGACGGGATCGGCTTCGGCATGGAGGGCCTCCAAGCCAGCGATGCCGCGGCCATTAGCGCCGGGCAGCCCTGCTGCGATTCAAACTGGTGCGCCGTGTTCACCCAGTTTGCCGGCACGGTACCCCTCCATCTGCAAACGCTGTACCAATCCGATCCGTCTGGAGCCCCAGCCACGGGCTCCGAACCGCGAGGCAACGTGCGGGTGGGGCCACTTCCCCCACTCCTCCAGGCGGGCCTCACCGTCCATGCGCAGATCTTTGAGCTGTACGCGCAGGACTGGCTGATCGCCTTCGAACCCCAGCACCCGGGCTATGCGCAATATCACGCCGCGTACGCGCAGGCGATTGACTCGGCTGCCGCGGTGGTGGGTACGGCGAACGGTGTAAGCGCCCCGTAGTTCGACCGGGCAAGCCACTCCGTGGGCCATGCTCGCCCGCCGAATTGGGCGCGGCCGGACTGGCAGTGTGAGTGCGCTCGGCGCCTTGCTCAAAGCAACCATTGATGCACTCAGCAGGCCAGGTCTAGGCTGCGCGGGTGACCCGCTTCGGGCGAGGTGGGCCCGGCTCCGTCAGCTTCGGCATTCAGTTAAGGAGACATGAGATGAAAAGACTCAGAAACTTCATCTTGCCCGGAGTCGGGCTGTGGGCGCTGGCCGCGGGGATCTTCCTGGGAACAACCGCCCCGGTCATCGCTGCCTCGGTTCACGATGTTCTCGTGGTGAATGACGCCACCAAACCTGTCCCGGTGACGCTACAGGGCAGCACCGCGATCGCCGGCACGGTCTCGGCTCAGCAGAGCGGCGCCTGGACGGTGGGCATTTCGGGCACGCCCGGGGTGCTGGTCAACAACCCGATCAAGATCGATCCGGCGGGTAACACCGTGACCGTCGGCAACCTGCCCACCGACTCCCAGGGCCGCTTAAAGACGGTCCGCCTGGGCACTCTCACCCAGGTCTCCGGGGCCTTCACCATCGCGGCGACATCCGGTGCTGCCATCGGCCCCAGAGTGGACACCACGAGCTGCCACAGTGTGCTCGCGCTGGTCAGCATCGACACCTCAGGCGCCCTGCCGCCGCTGAACCCGCTCGACCTTCGGCTCGAGATGTTCGAACCCGGTGGCAATATCGTTGGCCGGGTGACCGGCACCATCGTCAACGACACCGTCTTCCAGGGAACCGCTGCGGAGTTCGTCGTCAACGGCGCACCCGTGGTGCCGCCGGTCTCCCAGCTTGAGTACCAGAACCACAACAATGTGAACATCAGCGTCAAAGGAGTCTGGCTCTACTGCGCGTCCTGAACTGTCGACCGACTCGCTCGCCCGGCCGGAGGCTCAGGGACCCCGGCCGGGCAGCATCAGACTCAGAACCCAGGTGGCCTGCCATCGGGAGGCCCCAACGAGCCTGGTTGTTTCCTAGCGGTCTGCGAAGCCTGTGCGGAGAACCCTCATTCGCCAGCCCGGGACGGGCGAATCGCATTCAAGGTGATGGAGCCCATGTGTGGAGTCGACGACCGGGGTTGAACCGGTGACCTACGCCTTACCAAGCCGCCCCTCATCCGATCTCCGGTGCCCAGCAACGGAGTCACAGCGAAATTCAGCGCCCCGTCGTCGCCTGTCGCAGCCGGTTGCCGAGCCATTGGTGGTGGAATGGTGGTGGTCCGACACGGTTGAGGACCGGTCCATGCTTTGGCGGCCGCCCGCGGGTTCTCCGGCATCGCGTGGACGTAGGTGTCCATGGTCAATCGGATGGCTCGGGTAACCAGCAGCTCACGGACGCTCTGAGGGTCGTCCCAAGGGCCGGTTGACGTGAGCTTTCTTGAACGCCTATAGTCACTTTCTACCGCCGACGGCTGGACGCGACAAGGAGGGAGACAATGTCCAGGCTGCTGAGCACCCGATCGGCGCGCCTGCTGGCGGTGGTGAGTTCTGTCTCCGCGTTGCTCCTGGTGCCGGCCAGCGGCCAGGCTGCGGTCGTGGTCGCTCCTGGCGGAGCAACGCCGGGAACCTCCCTCAACTTCAAGCTGGTCGGGCACAATCCGCTCTTCGGCCGGGGGATGAACGCCGCCATGGCGATTTTCGACCACTTCCTGTACGTCGGAAACCGTAGCGACGGCTCGAACTCGTGCGGGGACCTGAATGGCGCGGGACCCATCGCTCCGGTCCTGACGCCGACGAATCCAGACGGGACCTGTACGCACGCCCACCCGGGCATCCTGATCGTGGACATTGAGGATCCAACGGCTCCCACCGTGGTCGGCGAGATCCCGACCAGCGTGGCCGTGCCCAATGCGGCGGGCCAGCCCGTGGGCGTGACCTCTCGCGAGCTACGGGTGTGGCCGGAGAAGAAGTTGCTCATCGAGTTGAGCTTCCGCTGCAGCCGGGTGATCCACGCCTGCCCGCGCGGGAACGATACGACGTTCCCCTTCGAATACAAATTCTTCGACCTGAGCGACCCGGTGCATCCCCAGCTCATCGGGCGTCACGTGACGAAGTCGGCCGCCGGCGTGCCGATCAAACCGCACGAGTTCTTCCTCTGGGTCGATCCGAACAACGAGGACCGGGCGCTGCTCTATGAGTCGACGCCGTCGGTCTCGGTCAACCCAGCGAGGCCGAACCTCGTCATTGAGGACATCAGTGCCGTGCCGTCCGGCGGCGACGTGCAGCTCGTGGCCCAGGGTAACTGGAACCAGCTCTTCCCAGGTGCTGACAACCCGGCCAACTACGACTTCGACCTCTCCCTGCACTCGATGACGCCGACGGCCGACGGGAAGACGACCTACCTTCCCTACCTGCGTGGGGGAACTCTCGTCCTGGATACCAGCGACGTGGTGAACAACACCAGCCCGGGCACGGTCATCTCGCTGAATGACAAGCTGCTGACGCCGATCGCCAACCGGCCGATCTGGGGCGCCGGGAATCACTGCACCGGTGGGACCTCGGCGGGCTGCTCGGAGAGCCACTCCGCGGTAAAGGTGCCTGGCCGCCCCTTCGAGGTGAACATCGACGAGGTCTACGGGAAGTTCACGGACCCGTCCTTCGGCTGGCCATGGGGCTGGATGCGAGTCATCGACGTGCACGACCCGTCCCGGCCGCAGATCGTGGGCGAATTCAAGATCTTCCAGAACACCGATGCGTTCCTGGCGCAGGTCGACCCGGCCACCCAGAACTTCACCTCCTACTCGACGCACAACCCGACGGTGCTCCCGCAGCTCGTGTTCGACTCATGGCACTCGGGCGGGCTGCAAGCGGTCGACATTGCCGATCCGGTCAATCCCAGCCAGGCCGGGGTCTTCTCACCGACGCCGCTGGATTCGGTCGCGCTGGAGGATCCCGCCCTCAGCCGGGGCCCGAACAAAGTGGTCATGTGGAGCTTCCCGATCATTCGGGACGGGCTGATCTACGTGGTGGACATTCGGAATGGGCTTTACATCCTCCGCTACCACGGGCCGCACCAGAACGCGGTGCACCAGATCGAGTTCCTGGAGGGGAATTCCAACCTGGGCGATGCGGCCCGACTCGCAGCCGGCGAGGAGTCCTCTGATAACACCGATCGCGAGCGCAACTAAACCAGCGCATCAGGACGACGCCGGCCGCCTCGATCGCGACGGTCCACGTTTCCTTGGTGGCGAGGAGAGGGGAGAGGGGCTGTGACGTGGCGCCCCATAGCTAACGGGGGGGGAAGAGGGCTCAGCGGGCAGATCAGCTGAGCTGACGGCGAAGCGCTGGTTGCGGCACGGCTCCACTGGGTCAGGCGACAATAGACAACACGATGTCCGCAATCAGCACCAGCCCGGCCGCCGCCATGGTGAGGGGCCGTCCGATTGCCGACCTGCGCGGCTCTGCACGGAACGGAAAGAGGAGTTGCCGGCCAAACGTGTATCCAGCCAGGGCGCCCACAAAGACGGCGCCAGGCAGAGCTGGTCGGTACTGCAGGACCAGGATCAGCGCCACAACCCCGATCACGAGGCAGAGGAGCGATTCCAGCAGCTGTGTGGGGACTCGACGAGTCCCCAGTCGACGATCCGAAGCCCAGACGCCCCAGCGGGATGCCGTTGGCCGTCCCGAACAGCAGCCCGCGAAGACGCATCCGGGCCTACCCACCGCCAGGCCAAACAACAGCCCCGGCGTCGCGGCGTCAAGAAACGTTCCGAGGGGCATGTGGAGAAGTGCGGAAGCAGCGACGACCACGATGGCCCCGGCGACCAGGAACCCCTGAATACACAAACCCTCGCTGGCCAGTGACCGAAGCCCGCGCCCCTGACGAATGAGGAACCAGGCCTTTGCACCGGCGTAGCCTGCCACGCTCGCGGACAGCGAAACCGCAAACGCGGCGCGGACATCGAGATGCGCCCGCGCGACAAGCAACGCCTGAACTGCCAAGCCGACCAGTACGCCAAGCCCCACCAGCGCCGGCCATGCCGGACGCCAGATGCCCGGGATGCGGGCAAAGGGCAGTAAGCGAGTCTTCACCGGAGCCGCCGAGCCGCCGGACGTCGGGCGTTTCGGCCACAGCCAGAGCCGCCTCGTCTTTCGAGGATCACTATCGTACGTTCTCGGATAGGGTCTGGCCGACCGCCCTGAACTCTTTCGAATGACGTCAGCAGTCACGATCCAGTCGCCGGGAGTGATGTCGGAGGCCAAGGTCGTTATCGAGACGGGCCCACTGGCGGGAACGATACCTTCGACGGTCTCTACTTGAACAAAGTGGTCCCGTGGCTGGGGCTTTCCGGTGACGCTGGTGCGGCGCCCAGAGAACCTGATCGACACGGAATAGGGCTTTCCGCGCTCCCCAGAATCGAACCAATACGTTGCTGCTACGACCTCCTGCAGGAGCTCCTGTTCGAGGCGGTCGGCCCACCCCGTCGGCGTCTTGGCGCCGGGAGTCTTCTCGCTGGTGCTAGGAGCTCCAGGTGGCCTCGATGGCTGCGCGCCAGCGCTGCTCTGTGTCGCGGCCCGGGTTGCGCGGATCGTGTCAGCTTGGAGCCTTGCGTTCTTTCTACTCATGGTCCAGGAAGAGTCGAACGATGCGGAGCGTGCGTCTACAACTATACCGAAATAGTAGGTCAACGGACCAGGTGCAGAGATGGTCCGAGAGCCGTTTAAGGCAGGGTGCGCCGGCTGCTACGATAGCCCGGTAGGATCTGGTTCCAGGAGAGTGGCGGTGCTGAGATTGGGATGTCGACTGATCTCGCTCCTCGCCGTCTCGTCGGTGTTGCTCTCGGCTTGCGCGCTGCAACAAGACATTGCCGCCGCCCCGCCCTCAGGCAAGACCGGCTTCGCTGCCCCTGCGGTTTCCGGGCAGACGCTCGATGGCCAGGCATTGGCTGTCTCGTTCCGGGCGCATCGGACCGTGCTCGTCTTCTGGGCGTCGTGGTGTGGACCCTGCCGGCACGAGCAGCCATACATCACGCAGATGGCCAAGGATCTGGCCTTTCAGGGGGTCCGGTTTATCGGCGTAGACTTTCTGGACCGTGACCATGCCGCGGCCGCAGCCTTCGTTCAGGAATTCCGCGTCCCCTACCCCAGCATCTACGACCCGGACGGGAAGATCGCCGCGGCCTATCAGGTGGACAGTCCTCCAGCGAAAGTGCTGGTGGATGGCCGGGGCATCGTCGTAGCGCGCATCGACGGCGAGACGACCACGGACAAGCTGGAGCGGCTGATCCAGGCGAAGTTGCTTAGCGGATGATCGGCACACTCGGGTTGGCCTTTCTCGGCGGGCTCCTCTCCTGCGTCTCGGTTTGCTTCCTTCCCCTGATTCCGGCCTATATCACCTATCTGGGCGGGCGCGCGGTCGGCCAGCCGGGCGTGTCCCCACGAGGTCAGCAGCTCATCGTTCTGGGGAACGCCCTCCTCTTCATCGCCGGGTTCAGCACCGTGTTCATCCTCTTCGGTGCGGCCGCGGGACTGCTTGGCGCCAACCTGACGCAGTACCGGTCGGTGCTGCTCAAGGTGGCCGGCTTTGCCTTGATCGTCATGGGGATCGGGATGGTAGGCGCGTTGCCCTGGCTGATGCGGGAATTCCACGTCGACATTGCTCACCGGCTTCCCAGAACTCCCTGGGCATCTTACGTAGTGGGGATGGCCTTCGCGGTCGGCTGGACCCCGTGCGTGGGGCCGATCCTGGCGGCGATCCTCGTCATCGCCGCGGATTCGGCCACCGCCGGGATGGGAGCTCTCCTGCTCGCCGCCTACTCCGCCGGCCTGGCGATCCCGCTGCTCATCGCCGCCGGGCTGGCGGGCCAGCTGACCCGGCTGGTCCGCAAAGCCTATTCTGCCGGCCGGGTTCTCAACGGCATCGCGGCGGTGTTTCTGATCAGCATGGGCTTGCTCGTCTTCAGCAACCGGCTGACGCTCCTGAACAGCTACCTTCCCTACTTCACACCTCCGCTCCAGGGCCTGGGAACGAGCTCGACAAGCTCGATCCTCGCCAAGTCCGACCCGGTCACCGGCAACGGCCAGGTTCAGGTGGGAAAGCCGGCCCCGGCCTTCACGGCGACGGATCTGGACGGACACCGGGTGAGCCTGGCAGACCTCAAGGGCAGGCCGGTGCTGATCAACTTCTGGGCCACCTGGTGCACGCCCTGCCGGGAGGAATTGCCTTTGATCGAGTCGGCCTATCGGGCCTATCGGGACCAGGGCTTCACCGTGGTCGCCGTCGATTACAAGGAGTCGGTCGGCCCAGTCCGGAAGTTCTGGACCGACTTGCACCTGGAGCCGCCTCCGATCCTCGACCCTGACGGGCGGATCGCTGACGCGTATGGCGT
>DASPZT010000404.1:0-6477 GCA_035636135.1 Candidatus Limnocylindria bacterium
CGAACCGACCCCCGCCAGCAGGAGTACTACTGGCTGGCCGGCACCTTCCGGCCGATGGAGACGGCCGAAGACGCCGACGTCGCCATGGTCAGCAAGGGCTACGTCTCGATCACGCCGGTCCAGTACGACCTGACCGCCTACCAGACCCTGGACGAGCTGCGGGCCTGGGACCTCAAGCCTTGACCTGGGCCCCTCCCCTACCCCTCCCCCGAGGGGAGGGGACGATAATTGCCCCTCCTCGGAGGGAGGGGACGATAATTTCCCGCTCGCCGTGGGGGAGGGGCGGTTGGTGCCTCCCCGCGGAGGGAGGGAACAGAGTGCTGCCCACCCGCCGCCGTGGGGAGGCAGACTGAAAGATTGGCGGGTGTCGGGAGTCTCATCCTTGATCAGTACAGAACTAGCCCCACAAGACGTTTCTGGCTATGATGATAGTGACGCTAGTGGTAAACCGGATATTATTAATGGGGACAGAAACATAGTGATTTCCACTCAAGATCCAGATCAAATCCGGCCCGTTTGGCGCCGGCGCCGTCAGATCCCGCTTACGGCCATCCTGGGGTGGAGCCTGGCCGCGGTGGGCCTGGGCTGGCTGCTGGTCAGCGCCATCATCGGTCTCTCCTCAGCCGTCTGACTCAGCTTACGCGGCCTGGCCGGACCTGGTCTGCGCGGTTAGGCGCCCGGCCAGCGGATCCAGGCCGCAGGCGTCTCGGAGCGCCCGCTCGATCAGCACCCGGGTCATCCGTTTTCGCCAATAGTGCGAGAAGTCGGTGTTGTCCAGCGGCTTCGCTGGTTTCTCGGCGGCTTCGGCCACCAGGGCAATCAGCTCGTCGTCCGGACGGCGACCCACCAGGGGAGTAAGCAAGTGGCTGACTTCAACTGGACGGGAGCCGGCCGCCCCCAGGGCGCCGCGCGCCACCCGGACCATGCCGTCGGCCCAGTCCAGCGCCACCGCGGCCCCCAGTACCGGGAAATCGAACGATCCGCGCCGGCGTAACTTCCAGTAGGCGCTGGTCATGGCTGGCGCCGCCGGGAGATGGATTCCCACCATGACGTCGTCCGCACGCTTCGTCGTGTACACGATGCCATCGTCGCGATAGAGGTCGGCCGCTGCCACGCGGCGCTCCCCTGCAGCACCGCGAAGAGTTAGCTCGGCATCCAGCGCCAAGGCCACCGGTGCGCTGTCCGAGGACGAGACCGCCCAGCACCGGGGTGAGCTGCGCGCCACCAGGCAGATATCGCCGTCGCGTTTCAGGCAGTAGCCGACCGCTTTGCGCCAGGCCGCACTCTGGTTGTAATAGTTGCAGCGCGGATCGACCAGCAGGTTGCCACCGATGGTTCCCATGTGGCGGATCTGGGGCGTGGACACGAACCCGGCGGCCTGGGCCAGCGCGCGGTAGCCCGTTTGGAGTGCTGGGTGGGTGGCGACCTGGTCCAGCGTGGCACCGGCGCCGATGACCATGCCCCGACCCGGCTCACCCTGGATGCGATCGAACCCGGCGATCCCCCGCAGACTTACCAGCACCGGCGCATCGAATTGCCGGCGCTTGAGGTTCGGCACCAGGTCCGTCCCACCGGCGATCAGCATGGCCCCCGGATGCTGGGCGACCGCTTCGGCGGCGGCCTCCACCGAGGTGGGACGCAGGTAACGAAGGGGCGGCAGCCGCAGCACTACTTCCCCTCCCATTCCGGCGGTCGCGGGGCCTGGATGGGGGACGGAAAGGCGAATCGCGGCACCCCTTTGGGCCCGACCCGCCGCGACGGCTGAGCCAGGGCCCGCAGCACTTTCTCGGGCGTGATTGGGATCTCGTCGATCCGGACCCCCAGCGCGTTGTACACCGCGTTGGCGATGGCAGGGATCACGGGCAGCAAGGGTCCCTGACCGGCTTCTTTGGCCCCGAACGGCCCCTCGGGGTCGAGGCTCTCGATCAGACTGGTGTGAACCACCGGCATCTCCAGGGTGGTCGGGCTCTTGTACTCCAGCATCGACGGAAACTTGTGGACGCCGATCCGGAACGTTTGCTCTTCCATCAGCGCCTCGCCCAGCGCCATGTACACGCTGCCCTCGACCTGTCCCTCCACCAGCACCGGGTTGATCGCCCGTCCGATGTCGTGCGCGATCCAGACCTCCGGTACCCGCACCTCGCCCGTCCGCGGGTCGCACTCCACCTCCACCACCGCGGCGGAGAACGAGTAGGCCGGGCTGGGCCCCACCCCGGAGCCCTTGTAGGGCCCCGCCAGCTTGGGCGGCGTGTAGCTGCCGCTGGCGCTGATCACCCCTTCGCCGGCTTCGGCCGCCTGGACCGCCTGGGCGAACGACATGGCCTCGCTCGGATGGTCTCGCCGGAGCACTTGGCCTCCCCGGAAGGCGAGCTCGTCGGGCTCGCACCGCAGCACCCGAGCGGCGGCTTCGGCCAGCCGCTGGCGCACCTTCTGGGCGGCGGCGATGGCGGCGTTGCCCACCATGAACGTGACCCGCGAGGAATAACTGCCCAGGTCGATCGGGGTCAGGTCGGTGTCGGCGGTGGTGAGCTGGATGTCCTGCAGCGATACCCCCAGAACCTCGGCCACGATTGCCGCCAGGATGTGATCCGATCCCTGCCCGATGTCAATGGCGCCGCACAGCACCGCCACCCCGCCGCCGCGGTCGACCTTGACCTGGACCTCGGAATGCGGCATGTCGTTCCAGTAGATGGCGGTGCCCGCCCCAGACAGGTAGGAGCTGACCGCGAACCCGAGGCCGCGGCCGCTGGGCATCGCGGTGCGCCGCTCCAGGAAGCGCGAGTCGGCCACCACCCGATCCATGCAGGCGTCCAGGCCGCAGCTCGTGATCCGCAGCCAGTTGACCGTCTGGCTGTTGGGTTGCACCAGGTTCCGGCGGCGGATGGCGACCGGGTCGAGGCCCAACTCTTCGGCCACCTTGTCCAGGTGAACCTCCAGCGCAAAGCGGGGCTGGGGCGTCCCGTGGCCGCGCTTGGGCCCGCAGGGGGGCTTGTTCGTGAACAGGCGAACGCCCTCGAAGCGGTAGCGGGGGATGGCGTAGGTGGCGGTCTGGAGGGCGCCCGTGTAGTAGGTGCTCGCCACGCCGTAGCTGCCATACCCGCCGCCGTCAAGGAAGCTCTGGAACTGCATGGCGGTGATGCGTCCGTCCCGGCGAAAGCCGGTGCGCACCTTCATCAACACCGGATGGCGCCCGCGGTGCGCATAGAAGACCTCCTCGCGGGTGAGCGTGATCTTCACCGGCCGGCCGGTGACCATGGCCAGCTTGGCCGCCACGATCTCGTGGGCGAAGATATCGCTCTTGCCGCCGAAACCGCCGCCGTTGGGGGTGGCGATCACCCGGATCCGGCTCATCGGCAGCTCGAGCACCTTGCCCAAGGCCCGGTGGACGTAGTGGGGGGTCTGGGTCGACGACCACACGGTGAGCTTGCCGTCCTGGCCATACTGGGCCACCGCGGCGTGCTGCTCCATGGGGAGGTGGGTATTGCCTTCGAAGAAGACCACGTCCTCGCGGGTATGGTCGGCGGACCGAAGGCCCTCCTCCGTGTCCCCGAACTCGAGCGCCACGGCCTTGTGCACATTGCCCCGGGGATGGATCGGCTCGCCTGGCTGAGTGAGTGCCTCGTCGATGCTCATCACGCTGGGCAGCGCCTCGAAGGACACGTCGATGGCATCCAGCGCCGCGTCGGCGATCCACTCGTCGGTGGCCGCCACGGCCGCCACCGGGTCACCGACGTAACGGACCTTTTCGGAGCACAGAGCCTCTTCGTCCTGGCTGACCGGCAGGATGCCGTATTTGATCGGCAGGTCCTCGCCGGTCAGGACCGCGTGCACCCCGGGCATGACGCGGGCCCGCGAGGCATCGACTTGACGGATGCGGGCGTGCGGCAGTGGGCTGCGCAGGATGCGGGCGAAGAGCATGCGCGGCAGCATCAGGTCGTCGGCGAAGCGCGCCTGCCCGCTGACCTTGCCCATGGCGTCGGGTTTTGGCAGCGACTTGCCAACGACAGCCAGCTCGTCGGCGTGCGTCTTAGCCATGTCGTGATGCCGCCAGCTCGACCGCCTCAAAGATCTTGAGATAGCCGGTGCACCGGCAGAGCACGCCCGCCAGCGCCTGCTGGATGGCAGCCCGCGAGGGGTGGGGATCGGTGTCCAGCAGCGCCTTGGCGGTCAGGATCATCGAGGGCGTGCAGTAGCCGCACTGGGCGGCGCCCAGCTCGGCAAAGGTGACCTGCAGCGGGTGTGGCCGGCTCCCTTCGGCCAGGCCTTCGATGGTCGTGATCTCGCGGCCCTCCAGGTCCAGCGGCAGCGCCAGGCAGGAGAGATAGGGCTTGCCGTCGACCAGGATGCCGCAGGTCGAGCACTCGCCCAGCTCGCACCCGTGCTTGGTGCCGGTCAGCCCCAGGTCTTCCCGCAAAATCTCGAGGACCGTCTTGTAGGGCGGCACCAACAGCTCGGTGTCTTCTCCGTTCACCCGCAGGCGGACGGGGACTTTCACGGGATCTACTGTAGTGGCAGGGTGGGGAGCTCGATCGCCACGCGGGGCCGGTCGGGCGGTGGCGGCTCGACCATGGGCAGCCGCACGCATTCGTTGGGGCTCACGTCGGGCTTGAGCCCGCAGTAGATCGGGAAGCGCAGCTGGCCCGTTTGGTCCCACTCGCTGAACTTCACCGAGACCACCACCCTCGGCTCGACCCAGCAGACCTCATCGCCCGCCCACCGTTCGCCCGGGCTGGCGCTCGCCCTCGGCAACGGGTCCAACAGCCGGCGCAGCCGGAGGGCCGCCCGCACGTCGTAGCCTCCTGATACCCGACCGACCGGCCGGTAGCCGTTGCCGTCGTAGCTGCCGACAATCAACCCCTGCAGCGGATGATCGCCACGTCCGGAGGTAAAGGCTAGCACCGCGAAGTCTGCCTGGCGCACCGCCTGGATCAGCAGCCAGGCCTGATGCTGGCGGCCGGGTGTGTACGGGCTGTCCAGCCGCTTGGCCACGATCCCCTGCAGTCCCTTTTCCTGGGCGGCCTCGAAGAACGCAATCCCCTCCGCCTCCAGGGCTCCGGGGACGTATATCGACCCGGTCGAGCCCAGCGTGTCCTTGAGCGTCTCGCGCCGACGGTGCAGAGGGTCGGGTAGCAGCGACCGGCCGCGGCGGAACAGGATGTCGTAGACGACGTACGTGACTGGGTGGGTACGGGCTCCCGCCGCGATGTCGTACGGGTCCTGTGCCTGCTGCCGTTCCTGTAGGGCTGCCAGGTCGGGCCGCCCCTCCCGGTCGGCCACGATCAGCTCGCCGTCGACCATGGTCCCCGGCGGTAGCAGCGAGCTCAGCCTCTCCACCTCGGGATACGCGGCGGTGAGATCCTGACCGCTCCGTCCGGTCAGCCGAAGCCGGTCACCACCCAGGGAAGCCATCGCCCGAAGGCCATCCCAGGCCACCTCGAAGCAGTGGGCGGGTGAGTCGAACGGTTCGGCGGCCAGCATGGGCAGCATGGGGCGAATCCGGTCCGGAAGAACGCTGGTAAAGGGGAGGTCGAGCTCGACCGCCTTTGCGCTGGGCCCCCGCGCCATGGCCGGGGTCAGGCGGTCTTGCGCCTGGCGGGCTTGGCCGTCGTGGTCTTGGCGGCGACCTTCACCCTGCGGGAGGCGGGCGCAGCCGCCCTGGCCGGCTCGGCCCCCGCCTTCTTCTTGCCCTGCTTGGCGGCTTCGACCGAGGCCTTGAGCGCCGCCATCAGGTCCATCACCTTGGGCTCGGCGGCGGCGGTGGGCGCCACGATTTCCTGCCCGGCTAGCTTCTGCTCCACGATCTGCATGAAGGCGGCCCGGTAGTCATCCGTGTAGCGCTGGGGCTGGAAGGTGTCGCTCAGGTTTTCGATCAGCGAGTTGGCCATCTGGACTTCCTTGTCGCTGATCTTCACGCTTTTCTCGGGCAGGTTGAGCTCATCCGCCGAGCGGATCTCTTCCGGCCAGTTCAGCGTGTTGCACATGATGGCCTTGCCCTCCACCTGGATCAGGCAGAGGTGCTCCCGGTCACGCAGGGCGACTTTGGCCACCGCCACCTTGCCCGTGTCCTGCAACGCCTGCTTGAGCAAGAAGTAGGGCTTGACCCCGACCTCTTCCGGCTCCAGGTAGTAGGCCGACTTGAGGTACAGGGGCAGGGGGACCTCGGTGGCGTCCACAAACTCCATGATGTCGATCGTCTTGGTGGTCTTGAGCGGCAGCTTGTCGAGGTCCGAGTCGTCCAGCACCACGTACGTGCCCTTGGAGACGTCGTACCCGCGGATGACCTCGTTGAAGGGTACGACGTGATCGTCGGTGGGGCAGTGCCGCTGCTGCTTGATGGGCAGCTGGCAATGGGGACACAGCATCCGCAACGACACGGTGGACTGGGCCTCGGTGGCCAGATACATCCGGACCGGGATGGCCACCATCCCAAAGCTGATCGCGCCTCGCCACATGGATCGGGCCATACTCCGGCCGATT
>DASPZT010000405.1:0-14781 GCA_035636135.1 Candidatus Limnocylindria bacterium
CGCCGAGCAGAAGCAGTACCTGACGGGGCTTGACGCCGCCATCGGCGACGGCGACCACGGGATCAACATGGACCGGGGTTTCCAGACCGTGCTGGTCAAGATCGAGCCGGTCAAGGATAAGGATGCGGGCACGCTGCTGAAGACCACCGGCATGGCCCTGGTGGGCTCGGTCGGTGGCGCCGGCGGGCCGCTCTACGGCACCTTCTTCCTGCGCGCGGGGGCGGCCCTCGACGGGAAGAGCGACGTGTCGAGGGAGGACCTGGTCTCGGCCCTGGAGGCCGGGCTGAAAGGGGTGGTCGAGCGGGGCAAGGCGAACCTGAACGACAAAACGATGGTGGACGCCCTGACGCCCGCCATTGAGCGGGCCAAAGCGCGGGTGCAGGAGGGGGCATCGATCGGCGAGGCCCTCTCCAGCGCCGCCGAGGCGGCGGAGACCGGGATGCAGGCCACCATCCCCCTGAAAGCGCTCAAAGGGCGAGCCAGCTACCTGGGAGACCGGAGCATCGGCCACCAGGATCCGGGCGCCACGTCCTCGTACTACATGCTCCGAACGTTGAGCGAAGTACTCGCGGAGGTTCCCCAGGGGGCGAACACAGCAACCAGTTAGTCGCAGGGAGGGAGAGCGGAATGGCGGAAAAGAAGTACGCGGCTGCCGTCGACCAGGGCACCACCGGCACCCGGTTCATGGTCTTCAGCCACGATGGCACCGTGGTCTCGTCGGACTACCAGGAGCACGAGCAGATCTATCCCCAGCCCGGGTGGGTCGAGCACAACCCGATGGAGATCTGGGACAAGACCCAGCAGGTCATCAAGGCCTCCATGGCCAAGAAGGCGATCACGGCCGACGAAATCTCGGGTATCGGCGTCACCAACCAGCGGGAAACCACGGTCGTCTGGGACAAGAAGACCGGCAATCCGGTGCACAACGCGATCGTCTGGCAGGACACGCGCACGCGCGATATCTGCCAGAAGCTGATCGACGAGAAGTTCGAGCCCGTGGTCAAGCGGAAGACCGGGCTGGTGGTCGCCACCTACTTCTCCGGGCCCAAGATCCAATGGATCCTGGACAACGTCAAGGGCACCCGGGCCGCCGCCGAAAAGGGCGATGTGCTCTTCGGCAACATCGATACCTGGGTCATCTGGTGGCTGACCGGCGGCCCCAACGGCGGGGCCCACGTCACCGACTACAGCAACGCCTCGCGGACCATGCTCATGGACCTCAAGAAGCTGGAGTGGGACGACGAGCTGCTCAAGAAGCTGCGCGTGCCGCGGGCCATGCTGCCGCAGATCCGGCCATCGAGCGACAAGAAGTTCTATGGCAGCACCAGGCGGAACGGCCCGGTGGGCGGCGCCGTACCCGTGTGCGCGGACCTGGGCGACCAGCAGGCGGCCCTCTTTGGCCAGACCTGCTACTCACCGGGCGAGGCCAAGAACACCTACGGCACGGGAAACTTCATGCTGCTGAATACCGGAGCGACGGCGGTGCCATCCAAGAGCGGGCTGCTGACCACGGCCGCGTACGGCTTGGAGTCGGGCAAGTCCATCTACGCCCTGGAAGGCTCCATCGCCATCACCGGGGCAGCCGTCCAGTGGCTGCGCGACAACCTGGGGATCATCAAGAGCGCCGACGAGACCGAGGAGATCGCGAAGTCCGTCAAGGATTCGGGCGGGATCTATTTCGTGCCGGCCTTCTCCGGCCTGTTCGCCCCGCATTGGGACATGTATGCGCGCGGGGCCGTGGTCGGGCTGACTCGCTATGCGAACCGGGCGCACCTGGTGCGGGCGACGCTGGAGGCCATCTGCTACCAGACGAAGGAAGTGGCGGATGCCATGGAAACGGACTCGGGCGTCAAGCTGAAGAAGTTGAAGGTCGACGGCGGCGCCGTCAAGAACGACTTCCTGATGCAGCTGCAGGCCGACGTGCTGGGCGTCCCGGTCATCCGTCCGACCGTCCAGGAGACGACCTCCCTGGGGGCCGCCTACGGGGCGGGACTTGCCACCGGGTTCTGGAGCACGCTGGAAGAGCTGCGCAAGAACTGGCAGGTGGACAAGGTCTTCGAGCCGCAATGGACCCGCAAGCAGCGCGAAGACGGCCTGGCCGGCTGGAAGAAAGCCGTCAACCGGACCCTCCACTGGGTGGAGAAGGAGCCCGCCAAGGCGAAGGCGACAGCGGGACGAAGCAAGAAGAAGTAGGTTCGCATCGAGGGGCGGGGGACTGTCTCCCCGCCCCTCTTCGGCTTCCAGGACACGGGCATGGCTGACCTCCAGACCGGTGTGGTCGTCATCGGAGGCGGGTCGACCGGGGCCGGGGTGCTCCGCGACCTCGCCATGCGCGGGATCGAGGCTGTCCTGGTGGAAAAGGGGGACCTGGCCTCGGGCACGACGGGCCGGTCCCACGGCTTGCTGCACTCGGGGGGCCGGTACTGCGTCAATGACCCGCAGGCCGCTATCGAATGCGTCGAGGAAGGCCGCATCCTGCGCAAGATCGCCCGCAGCACCATCGAGGATACCGGCGGCTATTTCGTCTCGGTCACCGACTCCGACCAGGAATGGGAGCCGCGCTTCGTTGACGGCTGCCGCCAGGCGGGCATTACCTGCGAGCGGGTAACGGTGGAGGAGGCGCGCCGTCGCGAACCGGCGCTGTCCACCAAGGTGCGGACCGTGTTCTGGCTGCCCGAGGACGGCCACCTGGACCCCTTCTTCCTGGTGCAGGCCAACGTCGAGTCCGCGCGCCGCCGGGGGGCGCGGGTCATGACGTATACCGAGGTGGTCGACTTCCTCCGCCAGGGAACACGGGTGACGGGCGTGCGGGTCCGCGACAGCACGACCGGCGATGAGCAAACGATTGGCTGCCAGGCCGTGATCAACGCCACCGGGGCCTGGTCTGGCATGGTGGCCCGCCTGCTGGGGGTGGAAGTCAAGGTGGTGCCGGTGAAGGGGATCATGGTCGTGCTCTCCCACCGGCTGGTCAACACCGCGATCAACCGCTGCCACAAGCCTGGCGACGGCGACATCATCGTCCCGGCGTTGAGTGTGGCCATCGTGGGCACCACGGCGGTGCGCGTGCCCCATCCGGAGGTGCTGCCGATCGAGTGGGGCGAGGTCAAGCTGATGCTCGAGGAAGGCGCGCTGATGGTCGACGGCGTCACCACCGCCCGGGCCATGCGGGCGTACGCGGGAGTCCGGCCGCTGTACGACCTCGGGGCTGAGGCGGAGGGGCGGGAAATGAGCCGGAACTTCGCGGTCATCGACCACGAAGAGCGCGACGGCGTGGCCGGGGTCACCTCCATCGTGGGCGGCAAGGTCACCACCTACCGGTTGATGGCGGAGCGCGTCGTCGACGTGGTGGCCCGCCGGCTGGGGGTCACAACGCCCTGCACCACGGCGGACATTCCCCTCAACGATCGCGACGAGCCGCTGGACGCGTTGGTCCACCGCCTGGCCGGCCTGGGCGTCCCCAAACCCCACGGCGACGAGCAACCGCTGCAACCCCTGCTCTGCGAGTGCGAGCTGGTCCGGCCCCAGGACGTCACGCCCTGGCTGGCCGACCCGGCGGTGCGGACGCTGGAGGACATTCGACGCCGCACCCGCGCCGGGATGGGGCCCTGCCAGGCGGCCGTTTGCTCCTACCGGCTGGCGGCCCGGTTGGTCACCGATCGGGAGGCCGACGGCCAGGCCGCGACTCGGGCGATGGCGGATTTCCTGGAGACCCGCTGGCGCGGAGTGCGCCAGGTGTTCTGGGGCAGCCAGCTGCGGCAGGCGCAGGTCAACCTCGCCCTCCAGCTCGAGCTCTACAACCTGGACCGCCAGCTGGCCATGGATCGCCAGCCGGCGATGGAGCCCACCGCCCGATGAAGACCGATGTCACCGTGGTCGGCTCGGGATTGGCGGCGCTCACGGCCGCCCGCACGGCGCACGAAGCCGGCCGGGAGGTGACCCTGGTGTGGCCCGGCCTCACCTCCCTGTACTTTCTCTCCGCCACCATCGACGTGCTCGGCTACGCGTCCGCCGACGCGCTCCAGCCCGTCGTCGATCCGCTGGACGGGGTCGGGCGATTGGTCGAGACCCAGCCCGATCATCCCTACGCCCGGGCGGGCCGCGATGCCCTCGAGCGCGGGGTTCGGCTGGTGCAGGCCTGGCTGGCCAGCGCCGGCCTGTCCTGGACCGGCTCGCTGACGCACAACCTGCTGCTGCCCACGGCCACCGGCACGCCCAAGCCGACCTGCCTGGTGCCCACCAGCATGGCCGCCGGCGACCTGGGCCGCGTCGACCCGATCGTGCTGTGCGGGTTCGAGGGATACCAGGATTTCGCCCCCGAGCTGGCGGCGGCCAACCTGGCGCGCCAGTGGCCGGCGGGCGGCGGGCGGGTGAGCGCCATCCGGGTGGCGGTCCCGGGGTTCCGTCGCGATCGCCTGTTCACCTCGATCGACCTGGCGCGCAGCTTTGAGAACGCCGGCTTCCGCGACGAGGTGGCCAGGCAGGTACGCGACCGGCTTCCTGGCGGGGCGCGCCTGGGGATGCCGGCGGTGCTGGGCCTGACACGGCCCGATGATGTCTTCCTCTCCTTCTCAGAGGCGGTCGGGCACTCGGTCTTCGAAATTCCAACGGTGCCGCCGTCGGTCGCGGCGCTGCGGTTCTTCGATCGCCTGCGGAAGAGCCTCCAGGAGGCGGGCGTCGACTTCGTTCAGGGCGCACCGGCGCATCGGGCCGAGATCGACGATGGACGCTGCACGCGGATCTGGCTCAAGGCCGCCGGCCGGGAGCATCCGGTTGAGGCGCGGGCCTTCGTGCTGGCGCTGGAGGACACCGTGGACGGGGCGCTGCGAGCCGGCGTTCACCAAATTCGAGATCCGTTCTTCGGCGCGGTCGTGGCCGAGCATGGGGAACCAAACCAGCGAACCAGCGAATCGTTCTTCGACGCCCACCCTTTCGCCAGTGTCGGCCTGCCGGTGACCGACCGGCTGCAACCAGCGGACGAGACCGGGAGGCCGCGCGCCCGGAATGTCTTCCTGGCCGGCGGCGCGATGGCCGGCTACGACCCGACCGGAACCAAGTCGCGCGGCGGGATGGCCATCGCCACCGGATACCGCGCCGCGAAGGAGGCGCTGGCCGCGTGATCACCGAGGAATTCGTTCCGTCCACCGATACGGTCGAGGAGGAAGCGCCGGTCGAGGCCTGCACGAAGTGCACCGCCTGCAACACCGTGTGCCCGGTGGCCCGTACCACCGAGATCTTCCGCGGCCCCAAATTCCTGGGCCCGGAGTCCGAGCGCTTCCGGTCGCCGCTGGAGCCAACCGTGACGGCCGGGCTCGACCTTTGCTCGGGGTGCAAGCTGTGCGAGGTGACCTGCCCATCGCAGGTCTCGATCCAGAGCTACATCCGCCGCGCCCAGAACAAGGGCGCTCGGGAACATGGGCGGACGCTGCGCGACTGGATCCTGGGTCACACCAGGCTGCTGAGTGCGTTCGGCAGCTGGACGGCGCCCCTGGCCAACCTGGGGAACCGGAATGCGCTGGTGCGCCTGCTAATGGAACGGTTCATCGGAATCCACCGGAAGCGCCCACTGCCCCGCTACCAGTTCCTGACGTTTGAACGCTGGTTCCGACGGCGGCCATCGCTGGCGCCGGCCAAGCGCACCGTTGCGTACTTCTACGGCTGCTGGGTCAACTACAACGATCGGCGGCTGGGCGAGCTGGCCGTCAAAGTGCTGGAACGTAACGGGATCCGGGTGGTGGTCCCGAAGCAGCAGTGCTGCGGCATTCCGGCCGTGGTCAACGCCGACATGGACACCGCCCGCCGCTACGGCACCGAAAATGTCAAGCGGTTCACGCCTATCGCGGCGGAGATGGACATCGTAGCCAGCTCCACCTCCTGCGGGCTGATGCTCAAACACGACTACGCCCACCTGCTCGATATTCCCGGCGCCGAGCCCGTGGGGGCGCGGGTGTATGACATCTGCGAGTACCTCCTGATGCTGCACGAGGCCGGCGAGCTGGACCTGGCCTTTCAGCCGCTGCCGATGCGGCTCCTCTATCACGCCCCCTGTCATCTGAAGTCGCACGGCATCGGGTATCCCGCCATGCGGTTGCTCGGGCTGATCCCCCAGGTCCAGCTGGAAGAGGTCGACGAGGGCTGCTGCGGCATATCGGGCACCTTTGGGGTGAAGGTCGAGAAATACGACCTGTCGATGCAAATCGGGAGCCGGCTGTTCGCGGCGGTGCAGGCGGCCGGCAGCGACGCCGTGCTGGCCGACTGTGAGACCTGCCGGATGCAGGTGGAGCACGGGGCCGGCGCAAAATCGCAGCACCCGATCGAGATCCTGGCTCTGGCCTATGGGTTCGGCCCCCATGGTTAGCCTGGTGCTCGTTTCGCACAGCAGGCAGCTCGCCGAAGGGGTCCGCGAGCTGGCGCAGCAAATGACCCAGGGCCGGGTGAAGATCGCAGTTGCGGGCGGCACCTCCGACGGTCGCCTCGGAACCGATGCCACGGTCATCCAGGCCGCCATTGAGGACGTGCGCGGCCCCGAGGGAGTGCTGGTGCTGGTCGACCTCGGCAGCGCGGTGCTGAGCACCCAGATGGCCATCGAGCAGCTCGCCGACGGCGGGGGTCGGGTGCTCCTGAGCGAGGCTCCCTTCGTCGAGGGCGCCGTGATCGCGGCGGTCGAGGCTTCTATCGAGAAGGACCTGGATGAGGTCGCAGCAGCCGCGGCCGGCGCCGCTCAGATGGTGAAGATCCCTGTCTGAGACGGAGACCCGGGCCGCGCTGCACTCCCAGCTCCAGGCGGAGAGCCCGCTGCGGCTTCGCCTCGAGTCGATCGCATTGCCCGGCGGCTACACGTTATTGGAGGACGAGTTCGTGGCGCGGTCGGCCAAAGATTGGGGGATGAGCTCACAGCCGGTGATCCTCACCACCCAGCGTCTCATCTTCTCGGCCGCCCAGGGCGCCACTGTGATCCGGCTGGCGGACGTCACCAGCGTCACCTACAAGAAGAGCTTCATCGGGTACGCGAAGGTGGTGATCGAGGTCGCCGGCGGTGACCGCGTCGGCCTGCCCGCGTACATCAATGGAGAGCAAGCGCGACGGGATATCGCGGCCATGGTCGAGTTTGCCCGCCGATCCACGGAAGGCAGCTGACCGACCCTTCGTCATACTAGGAACGCCATGGCGACCACGGTTTCGATCTCGCATCTGGGCACGCTGATGGGCGGCGTGCACACGGTGGACCAGGTGGGCGCCGAGGAGCGGGCCGCATCCCTGGCCAAGCGCTCGATCAAGAAGAGCGCCAAGCTCTGGGCGCTGGACCTGGCCATCCGCTGCATCGATCTCACCACGCTAGAGGGGCAGGACACGCCCGGCAAGGTGGCGGCGCTCTGTGCCAAGGCCCTGCATCCCGATCCGAGCGATCCGTCCATCCCGCCGGTGGCCGCGGTCTGCATCTATCCCGCCCTGGTGCCGGTGGCGGCCGCTCGGCTGCGAGGCACCGGCGTCCACGTGGCGTCGGTAGCCACCGCGTTCCCGTCGGGGCAAACCTTCACCTCGATTAAGGTGGCGGAGACGCGCGAGGCGGTGGCCGCCGGCGCCGACGAGGTGGACATGGTGATCGACCGGGGCGCCTTCCTATCGGGGAACTACCAGAAAGTCTTCGACGAGATCGGGCAGGTCAAGGAGGCATCCGGGCGAGCCCACCTCAAGGTCATTTTGGAAACCGGCGAACTGGGTACGTATGACAACGTGCGGCGTGCCAGCGTCCTGGCCATGGCAGCCGGGGCCGACTTCATCAAGACCTCGACCGGAAAGATTCAGCCGGCGGCCACCCTGCCCGTGGCGCTGGTCATGATGGAAGCCATCCGTGACTTCCACCGGGAGACCAGCCGGGTGGTGGGGTTCAAGCCGGCCGGCGGGATTCGCACCGCCAAGCAGGCGATCGCCTACCTGGTGGTGCTCAACGAGACCCTCGGCCCCGCCTGGTTGACTCCCGAGCGCTTCCGGCTGGGTGCCTCCACGCTTCTCAACGACATTCTGATGCAGATCCAGAAAGAGCGGACGGGTGCCTACCAGTCCGGCGACTACTTCACCATCGACTGAGAACACGCATGGCTATCGAGAAACGCGGCGAGCAAGCTCTCCAGGTCAGCGGCTTCGAGTACGCGCCGGCCCTGGAATCGACCGACCACGTCACCATTGCCAACCGGTACGGGTTGTTCATCGGCGGATCCTTCGTCGAACCGCACTCCAAGCGCTACTTCCCGACCATTAACCCGGCGACCGAGGAAACCCTCGCCGAGGTGGCGGAGGCGGACGCCGAGGACGTCGGCGCGGCGGTGCGGGCCGCCGGCATCGCCTTTCGGGCCTGGTCGCAGATGGACCCGAGCCGCCGGGCCCGGTACCTGTTTCGAATTTCGCGGATCATCCAGGAGCGCTCGCGCGAGCTGGCGGTGGTGGAGACGCTCGACGGTGGAAAGCCAATCAAGGAGTCCCGCGATGTCGACGTCCCCCTGGCGGCCGCCCACTTCTTCTATTACGCTGGCTGGGCCGACAAGCTGGAGTGGGCGTTTCCCAACCGGACCCCCCGCCCCCTGGGGGTGGCGGGCCAGGTGATTCCCTGGAACTTCCCCCTGCTGATGCTGGCCTGGAAGATTGCGCCGGCCCTGGCCGCCGGGAACACGGTGGTGCTCAAGCCGGCGGAGACGACGCCGCTAACGGCCATGCTGTTCGCCGACATCTGCCGCCAGGCGGAGTTACCCGACGGCGTGGTCAACATTGTCACTGGGGCCGGCCAGACCGGGTCCTACCTGGTCGCCCACCCAGATATAAAGAAGGTGGCGTTCACCGGGTCGACCGAGGTGGGGAAGCTGATCCAGCGCGCTGTCGCCGGCACTGGCAAGCGCCTGACCCTCGAGCTGGGGGGCAAGGCGGCCAACATCGTCTTCGACGACGCCCCCATCGACCAGGCGGTGGAGGGCATCGTCAACGGCATCTACTTCAACCAGGGGCACGTCTGCTGCGCCGGCAGCCGGCTGCTGGTCCAGGAGTCGATCCAGGAACCGCTCCTGGACAAGCTGCGGGCGCGACTGCAGACGCTCCGCCTGGGCAACCCGCTGGACAAGAACACCGATATCGGCGCCATCAACTCCAAGGCGCAGCTGGAAAAGATCCAGGGCCTGGTCCAGGTCGGCCTGCAGGAGGGTGCGGAGATCTACCAGCCGGCCTGCCAGCTGCCCGAGCGGGGCTTCTGGTTTCCACCCACCCTGTTCACCAACGTCTCGCAGTCGCACCGGATCGCCCGCGAGGAGATCTTTGGCCCAGTGCTCTCGGTGTTGACCTTCCGGACGCCGGCCGAGGCGGTGGAGAAGGCGAACAACACGCCCTACGGGTTGTCGGCAGGCGTCTGGACGGACAAGGGTTCGCGCATCCTCTGGATGACGGAGCAGATGCGGGCCGGCGTGGTCTGGGCCAATACCTTCAACCGATTCGACCCGACGTCGCCATTCGGCGGCTACAAGGAATCTGGATTCGGGCGGGAGGGCGGCATGCACGGCTTGCTCCCCTACCTGGATCTCAACTGATGGCTGAGCGGGTCGACGTTCGCAAGACCTACAAGCTCTTCATCAATGGCGAGTTCGTCCGTTCGGAATCGGATCGGTCCTATCGGCCGGACGGCGGCATTAACGTCCCGCGCGGATCGCGCAAAGACCTGCGGGATGCGGTGCGGGCGGCGCGCACGGCCTTTGCCGGGTGGTCGGGCCGGACGGCCATGAACCGAGGGCAGATCCTGTACCGCACGGCCGAAATGCTCGACGGCCGCCGCGAGCAGTTCATCGCCGAGCTGGGCGGTACCGAGCCGGCCCGCCAGGAGGTCGACGCCGCGATCGAGACCTGGGTCTGGTACGCGGGCTGGACGGACAAGCTCAGCCAGGTGGCCGGCACCGTCAACCCGGTCGCCGGTCCCTACTTCAACTTCACCATCCCGGAGCCGACCGGCGTGGTGGGCATCGTTGCCCCCGAAGCGCCGCCCCTGCTCGGCCTGGTCAGACGGCTGGCGCCCGCGCTGTGCGCCGGGAACACGGTGGTGGTGGTCGCCTCGGAGCCACACCCGCTGCCGGGCCTGACCCTGGGGGAGGTGCTGGCCACCAGCGATTTCCCGGCCGGCAGCGTAAACGTGCTCTCCGGCACGCGGCGCGAACTGCTCCCCTGGCTGGCGTCGCACATGGACGTCAACGCCGTCGACGTGACCGGGTGCACGCCCGAGGAAGCGCGCCAGGTGGAAGAGCTGGCCGCCGGCAATGTGAAGCGCGTGGTGCGCGGCGCCGGCAATGGCATGACGCCGGACGCCATCACCGCGGTGATGGAGATGAAGACAGTCTGGCACCCGATCGGAGTGTGACGTAGAGCTCATGAAAATCGGCCTTACAGTTCCCGATTTCACCTGGCCTGGCGGCCCAGCCAAGGTGGGGTCGACAATGGCGGAGATCGCGCGGACGGCCGACCAGGCCGGCTTCGAATCCATCTGGGTGATGGATCACTTCTGGCAGATCCGCGGCAACGGGCCGCCCGAGCACGAGATGTTGGAGGGCTACACTGCCCTCGCCTTCATGGCCGGGCTGACCTCCCGCGCCAGGCTGGGCACCATGGTCACGGGTGCCGTCTACCGGTACCCCGGCGTGCTGGCCAAGACGGTCACCACCCTCGATGTCCTCTCGGGCGGCCGGGCCTGGCTCGGCATCGGCGCCGCCTGGAACGAGGCTGAGAGCCGAGGCCTCGGCATCCCCTTCCCCCCGATCAAGGAGCGATTCGAGCGCCTCGAGGAGACGCTGCGGATCTGCCTGGAAATGTGGGAAGGCAAACGGGGCAGTGAGAAGCCCTTCGCCGGCGTGCACTACCAGCTGGAGCGGTCGCTCAACTCGCCACAGAGCCTGACCCGGCCGCATCCGCCCATCCTGATCGGCGGTGGCGGCGAGAAGAAGACGCTCCGCCTGGTGGCGAAGTATGCCGACGCCTGCAATCTTTTTCCCACCCCCGAACTGCCACACAAACTGGACGTCCTGCGGGAGCATTGCCGGGCGGAAGGCCGCATCTACGACGAGATCGAGAAGACCGCCATGTTCAGGTTTGACGTCGGGGAAAATGGCGAGAAGGTTGGGCAGGTAATCAACGGCCTGCGGTGGCTGGCCGGGATGGGCATCCAGACGGCGATCGGCAGCGTACCGAACATCGACCGGATCAAGCCCCTCGAGATCATCGGTCAAAAGGTCATTCCGGCGGTGGCCGACCTGGAACCGGCTGCTGCTGGCACAGGCCACTAGCCGCTGCCCGACCGGATGGCCCGCGTCGATCCCTGGCGGACAAGGATTCTGATTTTCGCCCTGGCCGGTGTGGGGCTGACAGCCTGCGCGACAGGGGGGACAGAGACCCCAACGGCGAGTCCAACGGTTTCCGCGAGTCCTTTGCCCACCGGATCCCCGGCGCTCCTCACCGTGAACGGTGGGGGCGGCGCCAGTAGCCTGCCCCCTGCCTGGCGATTCGGCATCCAGTACCCGGCCAGGTACCTGGTGACGTCCGACGACTGCTCACGAGTTACGGCAGCATGGGTGGCAGTGCTCCCCCGCGACTGTCGCTAACCACCGGTACCCAGCCGGTGGAAGGCAACGTCTCGATAGGCGATCGTCTGCACGTCGGGGACCAGGACTGCATCACCATCTGGTCGACGCTCGGATTCCACTCGGTTAGCGAGTGGGAAAGATTCGGTGCCCTGGGGCTCGGTAGCTCAACCGTCGTCTCGTCAGCAATGCAGCACCTGGGCGCCTTCGACTTTCTGGTTCGAGAGGTGACGTTCGCAGGGGGTGGCTCGGTCCACCGGTTCGAGGCGTTTCTCCAGCTACCGCAGGACCTCTCCTATTACTTCCTCACCTGCAACGCACACTCGCAAACCGACCTGACCACGATCCTCGCTAGTTTCCGGGTGCGCACTCCGCAGTGATTCGCGCTGCGTAGTCTCTCAGCTCGGGGGAGGCGGGAGGGGGAACGAAGACCTACTGGTTCGGCTGCGGTTGGAAGTTGCCCAGCGTCACGCTGATCGAGAGCTGCCGGCCGCCACGGTTAATGCTCAGCGTAACCTTGTCACCGACCTGCTTGGTGTTCAGATAGCTGGTCAGGCCTTCGATGCTGGTGATGGCATGCCCGTCGATGGCGGTGATGATGTCGTCGCTGGCGTCCGCGGAGCCCGTGGCTTGCAGGCCCGCCTTTTCGGCCGGGCTGGCGGGGAGCACGCTGGTCACCAGGACGCCCGACCGGACGCTCAGCCCCAGCTGGGTGGCCAGCCCGGGCGTGATGGACTCCCCGCTGATCCCCAGGGCTGGGTGCTGGATGGCCTGCCCCTGCTCCAGCGCAACCAGCACGCGCTTCGCCGCGTTGATGGGGATGGCGAAGCCGACCCCGACCGAGCCCTGCACCGGGCTCTCGATAGAGTCGTTGATCCCAACGACCGCGCCGTTGCCGTCCAGGAGCGGGCCGCCGGAGTTGCCCGGGTTGATGGGCGCGTCGGTCTGGATCATGCCGGTCAGGGCGCGACCGTTGGGCGCGCTGGTGCCGCGGTTCAGCCCTGACACGATCCCCTCGGTCAGCGACCCGGAGAGACCGAACGGAGCGCCAATCGCCAGGGCTGTGTCGCCGACCTGGAGGGTGTCCGAGTTGCCGAGGGTCAGGGGATGCAGCCGGTCGGAAGAGACCGAGACCTTCACGATCGCCAGGTCGTCGCTCTGGTCGACACCAGCGACACGCCCGCTGACCGATTGGCCGTCGTTGAACGTGACGGTGACGGAACTGGCCCCATCGACCACGTGCGCATTAGTAAGGATGTCGCCGCCGGTGTCGACCACGAACCCGGTCCCGGTGGCCTGCGAGAAGCTGCGCGGCGTCCCGACCGTGGCCGAGATGGTCACCACGCCGGGGATCACTTGCTTGTAGATCGCGGCGACTGATCCGGGAACCGTCGATGGGGCTGCCACCAACGTGGTGGTCGCGGGCGGGCTGGCTGTGGGGCGCTGATTGTGGGCGACCAGGGAGGCGCCGACGGCGCCGCCGCCGAGGCTCCCCAGGACCAGGCCGCCGACCAGACCGATGGCGGCCAGCCGGCGACCCGGATGCGATGGGGAGGGGAGAGAGGGAGGCGAAGAGGAAGGACCCACAAACTCCGGAGCTGGACCAACGAACTCAGGGGCCGGGCCAGCAGGCTCTGGGGCTTTGTCGACCGATTCGGGGTCAAACGTCGAGCTCATGACCCCCATCATGGCCTGCCGGCGTGAACGCCGAATGAGTGTCGGATAAGACTTCGTTAAGAAGTGGGGAGCTCGACCTCGAACACGGCACCCCGCTCGCCGTTGCGCGCCGAGATCGTTCCTCCGTGCTCGACGGCGATCCACTGGGCGATGGCCAGCCCTAGTCCCGATCCATCGCTCGCACGCGCGGGATCGGCCTGATAGAAGCGCTGGAAGATCCGTTCACGATCGGCCTCAGGGATCCCGGGGCCTTCGTCGGCGACCGTCAGGTGGACATGGCCGTTCTCGCTGCTCAGCCCCATCCGCACGTGGCCCCCATCGGGCGTGAACTTCACGGCGTTGTCGACCAGGATCCACACCAGTTGCTTCAGCGCGTCGGAGTTCCCGTTGATTGGGGCCGCCGCACTATCCGTGAGCTCCAGGCCACGCGTCGGATGCACCTTCTGGGCCTGGCGGTACACGTCCTGCACGATTGGCTGCACGTCGAGCGGCGCCCGGTCGAGGTGATAGCCGGCATCGGCCCTGGCCAGCATCAGCAGGTCCTGCACGAGCCGGCTCATCCGCTCGCTCTCGTCCGCGATGTCCTGGAGCGCGGCGTGCCGGTCCTCGGCCGTGATGTCCTCGCGCTTTAGCATCAGCCCGGCGTTGCTGCGGATGGTCGTGAGCGGCGTGCGCAGCTCGTGGGAGGCGTCGGCCACGAAGCGGCGCTGGGCGGCCAGCGCGCCTTGCAAGCGGGAGTAAGCATCCTGCAGTTGCTGCAGCATGTGGTTGAAGCTCGCCGTCAGGCGGCCGACCTCGTCATCTGGCTTATGCTCGGGTAAGCGGCGGCTGAGGTCCTGAGTACGGCCAATCTCTTCGGCGGCACCGGCCATTGTGACCAGCGGTCTGAGCGCACGCCCGGCGACCAGCCAGGTCGCGACTAGAGCGGCGACGAGGCTCAGGAGGGCGCCAAGGACCAGGAAGATTCGCAGCGTCGTCAAAAGATTTGCTATGCCGGTCACCGGGCGGCCAGCCACAAGGTATCCGGCCAGGACAAAGTCCGGCAGGCTTCTGACCTGGCGGACGTACACCTGCAGCGTGGTGCCATGCGCACTGAACGTCCCGAAGACGCCACGGTCTGCTGATGTCTTGCTGAGGACGTCCCGGGGGATGGATGGATACTCGTTGTCGAGCACCCCAGTCGCAAATAGCGGCATTCCGTTCGGGTCCAGGATCTCGGTGAACGATTCGGGACTCTTCTTCAGATCCACAGGGAGCCGGGGACCGAGCGGGCCGCCGCGGAACAGCCCCAGCTCAGCACGCGTCGCTTGAAAGCTGCTCCGCTGGATCAGGTCCTGTTCTTGCTGCGCCCAGAGTTGCCGCTCAACCGGGAAGTAGACGACAAGGCCAAAGAGCAGGACGGTCAGCGCCGCGACTGCGCCACCGAACAGGGCGATGCGGGCGCGGATCGACACCGTCACTCCTCCCGGAGAACGTAGCCTACGCCGCGCAGGGTATGGATGACGCG
>DASPZT010000406.1:0-2457 GCA_035636135.1 Candidatus Limnocylindria bacterium
CGCCCTACACGTTCAACTGGAACGGGGCGCCGGCGTCCCCCCAACCCTGGGATGGGAGCGCGGGAAACTGGGATCTGATCGTGCACACCCGGGACGGCACCTCGGATGCCATGCAGGCGATGCAGGCCCAGCACGGCAGCGACTGCAGCCCGCCGCCGGCCACCCATCCGGTGTCGGATGCGCCCAACTCGGTCTTCATCTGCCGCGGCCACCTGATGACCGCACTCTTCGACATCGGCTACGGGGCCACCTACCTGACGCCGCCGCAGCTGGTGGACTTCGGGACCGGCCCGGCCACCATCAGCTATAGCTCCTCGACCATGCGGACATCGATCCGCGACTGGCAGGACCTCTGGGTCACGCCCTTCAGCGAGAACCTGGTACTGCCCTTGCAGTCCTCCCTGGTGGTGGACCTGCAGGGCCCGCCCAAAGACGCGGTCCACATCTACATGGACCAGTTCAACGGCGGCACCATTTACCGGGCCGAGGTCTACCGCAATGGCCAGCCGGTGGGCGGCATCAACGGCAACTGGTGGACCACCGTCGACACCATGCTGCTGCCGAGCGCTCGCACCCGGACCACGTTCAGCCTCGACCTGTCCCAGACCCACCTGCGGTTCGGCCTGCCCAACTACGACGGGCTGGGGCACAACTTCTACTGGATCGACCAGTCGCTGAGCACGCCCCTGAGCTGGACCCAGGGGGTGGTCCAGCTGGGCCACCACAGCTACAACCCGACCAAGCCGGGGAGCTGCCTGGCCGTTGGCCAGACCGCCTGCCAGCCCAACACCTGGCATTGGAGCAACTTCAGCATCTCCTCGGCGGTGCCCTTCACCCTGCTCCGGGGGAACACCGACTACGTGGGGCCCAACACCACCACCCAGACCATCACCTTTGCCGGCTCGGCTCCGACCAACGCCTTCCTGCGCTTCGCCGCTATCGGCACTATCACGGTCAGCCTGGATGGCGGGCGCAGCTGGCGACCCGCCCAGCTGCAGGCCCAGAACGGCTTCGCCAGCGACCACTTCGCCAGCTACTGGATGCCGGTGCCGGCCGGCCTGCGCAGCGTCAGCTTCCGGGGCGCCAACTTCTGCTGCGGCATCTGGTCTGTCCGCGACGCCTCCCTCTGGGCCCAGGCCGGCTCCGCGGCGGCTGTCACGGCCGCGCCGGTCTCGACCCCCGCGTCCACTCCACGCCCGGCCGCGACGCCGGCTCCCACGCCGGTTCCCACCGCGGCGCCGTCGTCAACCCCTCGCGCATTCCTGACGCCGATACCGACTCCGACCCTGCCGTCGGAGCCAGCCGCGACCCCATCGACGAGCCCGGTTCCATCGCCGCCGCCCAGCACATCACCGTCCGCCAGCGCCTCGCCACCCCCGCGAGCCTAGGGAAGCGAGCGAATAGCCGCTGCGCGTCCGGCCGGGTAGTCAAATGCCCGGCCGGCTCGCATCGGTCAGAGATGGGTCTGCCAGCCAGGGCTTGGATCGAGCCGGCAACCTGAAGAAAACCGTGTTGACAGTCGTTAAGATGCTGGAGCCATGACAGACAGGGAGCTATCCGAGCTGATCCGCCGGGGCGTTGAGAATTGGCGCGGCCCGGGGCCGCGGGCCGAGGCCGCACGCTTTGCGGCTGTCCGTTCGCACCGGCCGTGGCACCTCCTTCTCGCTGCGTCCGGAGCGCTGGCCGTGCTGGCCTTGGCGGTGACCGCTGCCGCCGTCCAGCCCTCCTTCCAGCCAGTCCGTCAGTTCTTCACCGGCACCGAACCACGCGCGGGGAGCGTCACAGAGAGCACACCGCCCGCCACACCGGTACCGCAAGTCAGCGAGTCGTCCCGGACGGACACAACGAAGCCCGCGCCCGTCCTCGTCCAGGAGACACCGGCTCGCTCCGAGCCGGTGGCAGAGCCAAAGGTTGTTGTGCCGACTACCCCCCCACACTCGGACGCTCGCCCAACGCCTTCGCCCAGTCCTACTCCGACGCCGTCGCCTAAGAAGTAACCCCCTCCAGGCTTCCGGGCCGCTCGAGCATCGAAGTTCGCTCTCCGTGAAGCCTGCCCCGGGAATGAAGAAACGGGCGGTGCCGAGCGTTTTTCAATCGAAGCATCCACCGCCATGGGGGAGATGCGAGACGCAAACAGGGTCTTCACTGGTCACTGACGCTACGAACACGCGTGCGGATGTTCCCCAGAGCCGGCCCGATCTAAGGAGAAACACTTGCTTCCGAGGGTAGGTCGACGCGCGGCGCTCACCGCCTTGATCGTCGGCAGCTCCGCGGTCCTGCCCGCCGTGTTGCAGCGCGATGTCCAGGCGGCCCCAGCGCCCTACACGTTCAACTGGAACGGGGCGCCGGCGTCCCCCCAACCCTGGGATGGGAGCGCGGGAAACTGGGATCTGATCGTGCACACCCGGGACGGCACCTCGGATGCCATGCAGGCGATGCAGGCCCAGCACGGCAGCG
>DASPZT010000407.1:0-13312 GCA_035636135.1 Candidatus Limnocylindria bacterium
GGCGTCATCCAGCGTGGCGACCCAGCCAGGGAGATCGTCGAGGCCTTGTTTGATCCGCGTGAGCGGACTCGCTGCCGCCATGATCCTATCGTGAACCATGGCTGTGACAGCTGCCTGTCACAAAACCTCTGGTTTGTTTAACTTGCTCTTGGCGGGTCGCCCCTCAGTGACCGCGCACTCGAAGACGAGGTGGTCGACCCGGCGACCGGCGATTTCGGTGGAGTGCCGGCCGGCAAGCTGGAACCCAGTCCGCTCGAGAACCCGACGCGAGGCGACGTTATCCGGCTCCACATTGGCCCTTACCCGGCCAAGCCCGAGCACGCTGAAGGCGTACTCGACGGCAAGCATCACGGCCTTCGAGGCGATCCCGAGGCCGCGGTGAGCGCGATCCACCCAGTATCCGAGTCGGCCGTCTTCTCTTCGCGCGCCAGGCGTTCGAAGCCGATCGTGCCCACCACCGCCGTGCTCTCGAGGATCACAAAGTGCAGCATGTCCGAACGGCTCAAGGCGGCTGAGATCCGGCGGCGCTGGGCGGGCTCCGTGCAGAAGTCCGGCGCTCGCCACGGTTCGGTTGTGCGGATCTCCTCCCAGTTTCCGGCATAGAGGGTAGCCAGGCCCACAGCATCATCTACCGTCCAGGGCCGCATGCTGATCAACTTGGGACCCGGCGAGGGACCGGTCACGGCGCGACGCGATGCCTCATGGCGCGAGAAAGTGCAGGGCGACACGGATCGGCGCGTGCCGACTTTGGTGTAAGAGCGGCACCTCGTCGGCATCCAGGAGCCGCAACCGCCGAACCAGCCACAGCCAGGCTGTCGTCGTGATGGCCGCACTCACGAGCAGAAAAGACAGTCGCATCCCAGCCAGGGCCAACGGCAGCAGCAGCGCGATCGGTAGCGCGGCCAAGAGGCAGCGCATACCGTATCGCCAGGGAAGGGCCAGCGAGGGCCGGTCGGCCCAGTACCAGATGACCAGGGTCAGCCCGACGGTCAGGATGCTGGTGAGGGCGACCGCGGCCACGGCCCCCCACAGGCCAAATGCCCGGATCAGCAGCAGGTCCATGACCGCGGCGAACCCAACCTGGGCGATGTTCACCAGGGCATTCAGCCAGGCCAGCTCGCGCACCCGAACCACCAATCCCCACGGCGCAACCAGCAACACCAGGACGAAGCAGGCAAGCAAGACGGGCGCGATGTCGGCCGCGGGGGCAAGCTTCCGCGTATAGAGGAGGGGGATCACTGGCCGCAGCAGCGCACCGGCGCCAAAGGCCAGCGGAAACGCGATCAGCAGAATGCCCTTGTAAAACGCCAGCACGGCGGCTCGCAGCCGGCCGGCCTCACCCGCGGCGCGCTCCAGGGTGCCGACCACCCAGGCGCCCGTCAGCAGGCTGGGAATGAGGGCCACCAACCGCTGCGGAATGTTGTAGCCGGTGTCGTAGAAGGCGACCTGGGTTGTACCCCAGAATCGGGTCAGAAACAGGCTCTCGAACTGCAACCCGACCGCCGACGCGATCAACAGGCTGGGGAGCCAGCCGCTGGCATAGACCAGGAGCCGGCGCCAGCCGATGGGCTGACCGGCGGCGCCGGCGCGGCGACTGACGCTCCGCCGCAGCACCAGGAAATAGAAGAGCGCCAGCAGGGCCTGGCCAACCGCACCGGCGACCAGCACGCTGCCGATGTGCCCGCCGTGACGCAGGAAGGCGACCGCCAGGATCAGCGTGACCCCGCCGGCCACCGGCGTCGCCAGCGCCTGGCTGCGCATGTCGTAGATGGCGACCAGCGCGAACGAGAGCACGCCGGCCGCGATTCCCGCCAGGAGCAGCACCGTGCCCAACGCCAGCAGGTCCGCGACCCGGGCGTGCAGCGCCTGGTCGATCGCCGGTCGCAGGACAACAACGATGCCGCTGACGGCGGCCCACACAAGAAGGATGGAAAGGGCGCTCTTGCGCAACAGGTCGTAGGCCGCGGCGCGGTCGTCGCGAGCCAGCACCTCCGGGAGGTAGCGAAGCAAACCCTGGTCCTGCCCAAAGGTCGCCAGCAGGGCTAGGTAGACCAGCACGCTCAGCACCAGCGTGTACCGCCCGTACTCGGCGGGCGGCAGCACGTGCGCCAGATACGACCCCAGGGCGAGCGTGGCGGCCGCACTGGTTACCCGCCAGGCGAGCGTCCAGCCAACCAGCGCCGTGGTCCGGTCGGCGAGCGAGTTAGCTAATGACGTTGATCGGATCCCAGGGAGCCTCGCGGTTGTACGCCTGCATGGCGACCCAGAGGGCCTCGACGGAGATCGTCTGGAAATCGGGACCGCGGTATCCGGCCAGTGGTGAGGGCGTCTCCGCGTAGCTGACCGTGTCCAGGGCCGGGTCATGGTGCGTGAAGTCAAAGGCAAAGATGGTGATCATGTGGGTGGCATTCCAGTGGTTCCAGCCGGGCATGGTGCGCGTCATCGTCTGGACCATCACCGGCGCGCCGTGACCGAAGCTCCGGAGGGCGATCGGGCTGGTAAGGTCGCTGCGGATGCGCGTCATGACGGCGTCCAGCGTCTCCACGTGTTCGCCTCGGTACCAGGATCCCCCAGCTGCCGGTGTCACCACCGGGTCGAGAAAGGCATTGACTTCGGTCACTGTGTTGGCGCCGGTCTGCCCGCTGCCGGGATTGAGGTGCGCCGCGGTGGCCACCGACTCAATGTCGGGGACCTGCGGGAGCCAGGCGGACAGCAGCACCTGGCTGGCGCCGGCGCCGCAGTAGTTGCGGTGAGCCCAATCGCCGGGCTCATGGAAGTCCTGGACCACCACGGCGGCCCGGTCTGTCTGCAACACCAACTCGCGGAGGGTGAGGCTGCGCGGCGCCGAGACGCTGATGTGCCCGGTGCCGTCTGGGCCGACGAAATCGAAGTTATATGCGGCAGCACCCGGAGCCCGCGGTGGCGCCAGGTGGGTGCCGTAGCAAGACGGGATCAGGACGGCCGCCACCACGGCTAGTGCTGCCCGCGCTACTAACTGTGGCATTTACATTTCATGCTAGCAATGCTCTGTCAGGTAATCCAGTGTCCTATCTCACCAGCCGGTATAACGGGGCGAGTCGGGCCGCGGTTACCCCGACCCGGCCGCCTTGTCGCATGACACAACGGAAGCCAGACGCAGATCCTACAGCTCGCGCCGCTGGAAGCTGAGGACGGCCAACCCCACGATCGCCACGATCCAGCATGCCACCCACACCAGGTAGGGCCAGGCGGGGTAGCTGGGCGCGTAAAAAGGATTGGCCGCCGACTGGCGGACCGTGTTCTGGGCGGCGATGTAGACGGCCGGCTCCAGGCTGTAGATCGCGCCTCGCCAGAGTCCATCGGTCGGGATCAGGAGGCGGCTGATGGTGCCGACGCTGCGCACGGTGTCGTTGTTGAAGGCCTGCCCGAACCCCCCCACGATGCCGGCGATCCAGGCCAGCCCGAACGCGCTCACCGCGATCACCCCCCCGGTAATGTTCGAGAGCCGCGTGCTGAACAGGAGCGCCATGCTCATCAGCACGATCCCCTCGGCGGCCAGGAACGCGATGAACGGGGCCACATGCGGCGCCGCATAGCCGGTGATCCAGGCCACCAGCCCCAGCTCGATCACGCTCACCCCGGCCGCATAGACCGCGATCAGGACCGTGAATCCCAGCCACTTCCCCAACACCACCTCGGTGCGACTGATGGGCCGAGCCAGGATGGCTTGAGCGATCCCGGATTCTACCTCCGAGGCAATGGAGGAGGAGCCGGTGAAGGCCGCGCTCAGGGCCAGCACAAAGCTGAACATGAAGGCGAGCAGCGTGGTCAGGGCATAGGCGACGCCCCGCACCTGCTCGGCGGTGCAGGGAACGTCGCCGCACTTGAGCGTGGTCATGTGGGAGAAGCCCCAGGCGCTGAGCAGGATCGCGATCACGGTCAGGATCAGCAGGGCTAGGAGCAGCCGGCGGCGGGCCGCTTCGCGGACGGTCAGCCGGGCGATGGCCAGGACCAGCATGGCTACTGGTCTCCCAGCAATTGAAGGAACCGGTCTTCCAGGGACTGGTGGCTGGGCTCGACCGCATATACCCGGCCACCCATCCTGATCAGGGTCGCGACCAGGTCCGGCACCCCCTCGAGGCCCAGGCCGCGGACCGTGAGCCAGTCGCCTTCTTCCCGGATTTCGCCGAATCGCGCCAACTCGGCCCGGTGCGCGCCGTTCAGGCCGGCCACCCGAAGGCGCACCGCGTTCTCGCCCAGGAGGTCATCCAGCGTGCCGATAGCGATCACCCGCCCGTGGTCGACCACAGCCACCCGGTCGCAGACCTTCTCCACCTCGCTCAGCAGGTGCGAGTTGAGGAAGACCGTCGTGCCCCGCGCCTTCAGGGCAAGCAGGACCTCCCGCACGTCCTGCCGGCCGACCGGGTCCAGGGCGGAGGTCGGCTCGTCCAGGAGCACCAGCTCGGGTTTGCCTAGCAGGGCCACCCCCAGGCCGAGGCGCTGCTGCATCCCCTTGGAATACGTATTCACCCGGTCGCCCGCACGATCGGTGAGCCCGACCGTGCGCAGGGCGTGGTCGATCTCCGGCTGCCACGCCGAACGCGGCAGGCCGGCCAGCCGGCAGTGGAGGGCCAGGACCTCGCGGGCCGAGAGCCACCCCTGATAGCGGAACAGTTCCGGCAGGTAGCCGATACGCCGCCGGGTCGCCCGATTTCCAATCGGCGCGCCCAGAACGAAGCCTTCCCCCGACGTCGGCCCGGTGAGCCCGAGGAGCAGCTTGACGGCCGTCGTCTTGCCGGCGCCGTTGGGGCCCAGGAATCCGAAAACTTCGCCCTGGGGGACGGTCATGGTCAGGCCGGCGAGCGCCACGGTCTTCCCGTAGCGCTTGGCCAGCTCGACAGTATGAATCGCCGGGATCGCCGAGCTAGCGGAGGGAGTTGGCAACCTGCAGCACCTGGTTCTCCGTCAGGGTACCGCCGACGGCGTAGACCAGGCCGTCCTTGACCCAGATGAGGGCGCTCCCCAGGCCGCTCGAGTCGCCGATGGCCACTCCCTGCACGCCCTGGACGGTCACCGGATGGGACGTGGCCAGGTTGGCCGGGATCGGGATCGGCAACGTCTGGGACGGATCGCCGATGGCTCGGATCTGGGCGGCCAGAGTTGGGCTGATGCCAGGCTGACTGAGCAGGTAGTTCTCGAGTTGCCGGACGGACACCCCGGTCGACTGGACCCGGGGGACCCTGGCCTGGGCAATCACCAGCGAGGGCAGTTGCTGGCCGGCGCTCACCCCGAAGCTCTCGACCACGGCCGGGCCGACCGTCAGGTACAGGGTGCTGCCATCGATGTTGGCGGGCATAGGGGGCAAGGCCTTGCCGCGGCGTTGGGCCGCGGCCTCGGCCTTGGCGGCGCTGAAGGTGAAGGACCCGCTCCCCTGGCTGACGATCGCGAACGCCCCTGGGCCCGTCGCCGACGCCGGTAGATAGCTCGGCTGCAAGATCTGCAGGTGCGCCGCGGTGGTGGCCGCCTGGGCGTCCGTGACCGACTGCAAGACGGGCTGCGTCGTCACCGTGATGGTGCCGTACTCGGAGAGGTCCGGCAGCCCCTGCAGGCTCTGCAAATCGGTGGAGGTCACCGGGACGGCGGTCACCTGCTTGGGTTCGAAGATGGTCAGCAGATTGGCGGCCGCTCCGCTCACCACCATCCCCACCACCAGGACGGCCGCGATGGCCACCGCGGCCAGCGTGCGAACGGCGGGGGCGGGGTTGATCTCAACCCGGGCCGCGACGCCCCGTACGATCGGTGGCAGGGGGGCAGGCCGGGGCGCGGCGCGCTCCCCCATGGCCGCCGCGGCGACGCCCGGGTCCACCAGCGGAACTGGGCTGGAGAGCAGTCCGGCCACCGCCTGGCTATCGGCCGTCATTGCCGCCAGCTTCGCCCGGCAGACTACGCACGTCTCGAGATGCCGCCGGTCCGCCGCCGAAAGGATCAGCGGGTCGTCGATCACCCGACGCAGCAGTCCGTCCGAAATGTGCCTCACGGGACCGAAACCTCCTTGCGAAACGCGGCCTCTGCCCTTCGGAGCAGGGTGCCAATTTGATTGATGCCGACGCCCATCGCCGCCGCCACCTCGCCATAGCTCAGCCCGCTGTAGCGCAGCGCCAGCACCGCCGCCGCCCGCTCCGGCAGGCGCGCCAGGGCGGCACGGACCGCCTGGTCGCGCTCGCGATCTTCCAGCACGCGCGCCGGGTCGGGCCGGTCGGGCTGCTGCAGACGGGCCTCGGCGGCCTCCCGCCTCTCCCGGCGCCGCCGGCCGCGCAGCGTGTTCAGCGCCGAGTGGGCCGCCGCCGAGTGGAGCCAGGCGGCGGCATAGGGCGCGTCGGCCGGATGGCGCCCGTGGTAGGCGAGGAACACCTCCTGGGCCACGTCCTCGGCCTCGGCCCGGTCCTGCAGGACGCGGAAGGCGACGGACGTCACCCGCCCGTATTCCGCCCGGAATAGGCGATCAAATGGTTCGGTCAGCCCTGTGGGAACGTCGCCTCCCCAGCTGGAAGTTACGCCTGGCGCCCGAAGCGCCTTGATTGCCACCACATACTAAGCACCGGCTGGGCATGCATTGTGACAGCCGAAAGGCTGTTGACTTCCCCTTGTGGCCGCCTAACAATGGGCGTGGCAGACGGCCAGGCAGAGGGGTGCCGGCCACCAGCCGAATTTCCGCAAGGAGGAAGGAATGCCCACCGCTACGACCGTGGCGCCCAGCGTCGAGGAAGTCGTGTACCCCGACGGGCGGCACGAACTGGTCGACGACCGCAGCATTCGTAACAGTCCGCTTTATAACGAGGATCTGGCGCCCGTCCCGATCAAGCGCCGTACCTGGAATACCTACAACTACATGGCCCTCTGGATCGGGATGGCGCACAACATCCCGACGTATCTGCTGGCATCCGGCCTGGTGGCGTTGGGGATGGCCTGGTACCAGGCGATTATGACCATCGCCATCGCCAACGTCATCGTCCTGATCCCGATGCTTCTCAACAGCCATGCCGGGACCAAGTACGGGATCCCGTATCCGGTCTTCGCGCGGGCTTCATTCGGCGTCTTCGGGGCCAACGTCGCGGCGCTCCTGCGGGCCGGCGTAGCCTGCGGCTGGTTCGGGATCCAGACCTGGATCGGCGGTGGGGCGCTCTACGCCCTGACAGGCCAGCTGTTCGGCGACGGTTGGCGCCACGCCGGCGTGGTGGCCGGCCAGCCCTGGACCCTGTGGCTGAGCTTCGGCGTCTTCTGGCTGATCAACATCTTCATCATCATGCGGGGCATGAACGCCGTCCGCCGTTTCGAAAACTGGGCGGCGCCCTTCGTGCTACTAGTCGCCCTCGGCCTGCTGGCCTGGATGGTCACCAAGGCCGGCGGCTTCGGCCCCATCGTGAGCCAGCCCGGCAAGATCGGCTGGGGCACCGACTTCTGGCTCAAGCTCTTCCCGCCGGCGCTGATGGGCATGATCGCCTTCTGGTCGACGCTGTCCCTCAACATGCCCGACTTCACCCGCTTCGGCAAGAGCCAGCGGGCGCAGGCGATCGGCCAGATTCTTGGCCTACCCACCACCATGACGCTCTTTCCGCTGGTGGCGGTCTTGATCACTTCGGCCACGGTCGTCGTCTACGGCCAGGCCATCTGGAACCCGGTCGACCTGACCGCGAAGTTCAGCAATCCGTTCGTGGTCGTCTTCGCCCTCTTCACCCTGGCGGTTGCCACCCTGTCGGTCAACGTGGCGGCCAACATCGTGAGCCCGTCCTACGACTTCTCCAACGCCATCCCGAAGCTGATCAGCTTCCGCACGGGCGGGCTGATCACGGGGGTACTCGGCATCCTGATCCAGCCCTGGAACCTGCTGACCAACGAGAAGGTTTACATCTTCACCTGGCTCGGGTTTTACGGTGGGGCGCTGGGCGCCATCGCGGGCGTGCTGATCGCCGACTACTGGATCATGCGCCACACCAACCTGAAGCTGGCCGACCTCTATCGGACCAATGGCATCTACCGCTACGCGTCCGGCTTCAACTGGCGCGGCCTGGTCAGCCTGGCGCTGGGCGGCGTGCTGGCCGTCGGCGGGGCCTACTCGACGCCGGGTAGCGGTCCGTTCCCGGCGAACGGGATCCTGTCTCCGCTGTATAACTTCCCGCTGATCCACCTCTACGACTACAGCTGGGTCGTCGGCCTGGTGAGCGCGTTCGTCTGCTACTACCTGCTGGCCCGGTTGGTTCCGGCCCGGCAGGAAGCACCCCAGGCCGTCCCGGTCCGGGCGTGACTCGACGACGAGACTGATGCAGGCAGGGCCGGGTGATCCGGCCCTGTCTGATTCTTGGGAGACACGTTGATGGCCAGGTTGAGTTTCGGCGTCTGCTTCGCCCCCGACCCACCGCCCTCGCGGTGGGTCGATCTCACGCAGCTGGCTGAGCAGCAGGGCTTCGACTACGCCTGGCTCTTCGACTCCCACGTCCTCTGGCAGGAGGTCTATCCGCTGTTCACGCTGATGGCGGTCAACACGAAGCGGATCAAGATCGGGCCCTGCGTCACCAACCCCGGCACCCGCGATCCTACCGTCACGGCCAGCGCGCTGGCGACCCTGAATGAAATCTCGAACGGCAGGATGGTGATGGGCATCGGACGGGGCGACAGCGCCCGGCGGGTGCTGGGCCAGCATCCGGTGACGGTGGAGGAGATGGAGGCGTCCTGCCGCCTGATCCGCGACCTGGCCGCCGGCCGGGAGGTGAGTTACGACGGCGGGAAGATCCGGCTGAAATGGGCCGAGGGGCACCTCCCCGTCTATGTGGCGGGCTACGGCCCCAAGGCCTTGCGCGCCGCGGGCCGGGTGGCCGACGGCGTGATCCTCCAGCTGGCCGACCCGGCGATTATCAAATGGTGTCTACGCTGGGTGCGGGAAGGCGCCGAGGAGGCCGGCCGGCGGTTCGAGGACATCCAGATCCAGGCGGCCGCCCCGTCGTTCGTCAGCGACGACCTGGCCGCGGCCAGGGAGCAGGTCCGGTGGTTCCCGGCGCTGGTCTCCAACCATGTGGTCGATCTTTTAAAACGTTATGACCCTGGTGACCTGCCCCGCGAACTCACCGACTACATCAAGGCGCGCGAGCATTACGACTACCAGGAGCATGCCCAGCGGGGTGCGAAGCATACGGAGTTCGTCCCGGACGAGGTCATCGATCGGTTCTGCATCATTGGCTCAACCAAGCGCTGTCGCGAGCGGCTGGAGGAGCTGGCCGCTATTGGCGTGCATCAGTTCAACATCTACCTGATGGTGGAGAAGCCCGAGAATGTGATCCGGGCCTACGGCAAGGACGTCATCCCGGCGTTTAGCTAGACAGGAGGAAGAGGTGGCGACTATTCGAGCGGCGTTGATCCAGGCTCACGCCAACATGCCCAAAGAACAGGCGATCAAACGGCATGAGGAGCTGATCGCCGAGGCGGCCGCCGAGGGGGCCAAGATCACCTGCCTGCAGGAGATCTTCTTCGGTCCCTACTTCTGCGCCGAGCAGGACCCGAAATGGTACGCGACCGCGGAGCCGGACAACGGGCCCACCGTCCGTCGCATGCAGGAGCTCGCCAAAAAGCACCAGATGGTGCTGGTCGTCCCCTTCTATGAGGAAGCCCAGACCGGCGTCTACTACAACACCGCGGTCATCATCGAGAACGACGGCCGGGTGCTGGGCAAGTACCGCAAGACCCACATCCCGCACGTGGGGCCGTGCTTCTGGGAGAAGTTCTACTTTAAGCCCGGCAATCTCGGCTACCCGGTGTGGGACACGTCGGTCGGTCGGGTCGGGATCATGATCTGTTACGACCGCCACTTCCCCGAGCCGGCCCGGGCGCTGGGGCTGAAAGGGGCCGAACTGGTCTTCAACCCATCGGCCACCATCAAGTCACTCTCCCGGTACCTCTGGGAGCTGGAGCAACCAGCCCATGCGGTGGCCAACGGCTACTGGATCGGCGCCATCAACCGGGTGGGCGTGGAAACGCCGCTCAACGAGGGGCAGTTTTACGGCTCCAGCTATTTCTGCGACCCGCGTGGCCGGATCGTGGCCAAAGCTTCTGAAACTGAGGACGAAGTCCTGGTCGCCGACCTCGACCTGGACATGAACCGCGAGGTGCGCAACACCTGGCAATTCCTGCGCGACCGGCGGCCCGAAACCTATGACGAGCTGGTGGGGGTGCTGCCATGAAGACGCTGATCGTCAACGGCACCGTGGTCACCGCGAGCGATGAGCTGCAGGCCGATGTGCTGGTGGATGGCGAACGGGTGGTGGCGATCGGCCTCGGCCTGCCGCGCCAGGCCGACCGGGTGATCGACGCGACGGACCGTTATGTGATGCCGGGGGCGGTCGACGTCCACACCCACATGGAGCTGCCCTTCGGCGGGACCTTCGCCTCGGATGACTTCGCCACCGGCACCGCCGCGGCGGCCTGGGGCGGCACCACCACCATCGTCGATTTCGCCGTGCAGAGCTTCGGCCAGAGCCTGCACGCCGGGCTCGAGCAGTGGCACCAGAAGGCACAGGCGAAGGCGCACATCGACTACGGCTTCCACATGATCGTGCGCGAGATCAACGATTCGATCCTGCAGGAGATGGACCAGCTGGTGAACGAGGGCGTGCCTTCCTTCAAGCTGTTCATGGCCTACCCCGGCGTCTTCATGCTGGACGACGGCGCCATTTTCAAGGCCATGAGCCGGACCGCCGACAACGGCGGGCTGATCATGATGCACGCCGAGAACGGCGGCGCCATCGACGTCCTGGTGCAGCGATTCCTCGCCGAAGGCAAGCGTGATCCCATCAACCACGGCCTGACTCGGCCGGCCTCCATGGAAGGGGAAGCCACCCACCGCGCCATCGCCCTGGCCGAGCTGGCGGGCGTCGCCGTGTACATCGTGCACCTGAGCTCGAAGGACGCCCTGGACGCCGTGCGCGCCGCCCGCGACCAGGGTGCGCCGGCCTTCGCCGAGACCTGTCCGCAGTACCTCTATCTGAGCCTGGATGACCTGGCCCGCCCCGGCTTCGAAGGGGCCAAGTATGTGTGCTCGCCGCCGCTGCGGCCGCAGCGGCACCAGGAAGACCTGTGGACGGGCCTGGTGCAGAACGACCTGCAGCTGGTGGCGACGGATCATTGTCCCTTTGATTACAAGGACCAGAAGGTCCTGGGCAAGGGGGACTTTTCCAAGATCCCCAACGGACTCCCTGGCGTCGAGGACCGGTTCAGCCTCATCTTTCACGGCGGGGTCAACTCGGGCCGCATTACGCCCAGCCGCTTCGTGGAGCTGGTGGCGACGGCGCCGGCCAAGATGTTCGGCCTCTACCCGCGGAAGGGCACCATCGCCCCGGGGTCTGACGCCGACCTGGTCATTTTCAATCCCAACGTGGAGCGGACCCTGTCGGCGCGTACTCACCACATGCGGGTGGTCTACAGTTGCTACGAGGGCATGACGCTGCGCGGGCTGCCGGAGGTCGTGATGCAACGCGGAACTATCCTGGTCGAGAAGGGCGTCTTTCTGGGCAAGAAGGGGAGTGGGCAGTTTCTGAAGCGAAGCCGGTTCCACGAGCCCGCGGGTGAGCCCGTCCGGGCGGGAGCCACCGTATGATCGCCACCAAGACGGTCGCCAGCTTCATCGGCGGCCGCTTCCAGGAGGCCCCCCGCGAGAAGGTCGACGAGATCCCCAACCCGGCCACCGGCGAGGCGGTCGCCAGTCTGCCCTACTCCAGTAAGGACCAGCTCAGCCAGGCGGTCGCCGCGGCCAAGAAGGCCTTCCCCGGTTGGAGCGAGACGCCGGTCCCGGATCGGGCCCAGGTGATGTTCCGGTTCAAGGCGCTGTTCGATAAACACATTGAGGAACTGTCCGCCCTGGTGACGAGGGAGAACGGCAAAACGCTGGAAGAGTCCCGGGGTGAGGTCAAGCGGGCCATCGAAGTCATCGATTTTGCCTGCGGCGCACCAACGTTGATGATGGGCCACAACCTGGACCAGGTCGCCAAAGGAATTGACGAAGAGCTGGTGCGCTTCCCGGTTGGCGTGGTCGCTGGGATCACGCCGTTCAATTTCCCCAACATGGTCCCCCTCTGGATGATCCCGGTGGCGATCGTGCTCGGCAATACGTTCGTGCTAAAGCCGTCGCCGCTGACGCCGCTCTCGGCCATGCGCATCGCCGAGCTCCTGGTGGAGGCCGGCGTGCCCGACGGCGTCTTCAACGTCGTTCACGGGGCGAAGGATGCGGTCGACACCCTGCTCACGCATCCCGACGTGGCAGCGGTCTCGTTCGTCGGTTCGGCGCAGGTGGCGGCCTACATCTACGCCACCGCGGCCGCCAACGGCAAGCGGGTGCAGGCGCTGGGCGGGGCCAAGAACCACATCCTGGTAATGGACGACGCCGACCTCGAGCTGTCGGCACCGCACGTCATCTCCTCGGCCTTTGGCAATGCCGGCCAGCGCTGCCTGGCCGGGTCGGTCGCCGTGGGCGTGGGCAAGATCGGCGACGCCCTGGTCACCGAGCTGGCCCGCGAGGCCCGGGAGGTGAAGGTCGGCCCCGGGACGGATCCGAAAACCTACATGGGCCCGGTCATCCGCCGCGAGCGCAAGCAGCGGTTGATCGAATACATCGACGAAGCCGAACAGCAGGGAGCCACACTCGTGACCGACGGCCGCCAGGGCGCCCCGTCGGAGGGCTTCTTCCTGCGACCGACCATCTTCGACCGGGTCACCCCCGAGATGCGGATCTGGAAAGACGAGCTGTTCGGACCGGTGCTGTCAGTGATGCGGGCGTCCGACATCGATGAGGCCCTCAAGCTGCTGAACGCGAGCACCTACGGGAACATGGCGTCCATCTTCACGACGTCCGGCAAGAATGCTCGGGAGTTCAAACGCCGCGCCCAGGCAGGCATGCTGGGCGTGAACATCGGGGTGGCTGCCCCGATGGCTTTCTTCCCGTTCACGGGCTGGAAGAATTCGTTTTTCGGCGACCTGCACGCCACGGGCCAGGACAGCGTCCGGTTCTACACCCGGCACAAGGTCGTCACCACACGCTGGCTGTGACCATCGCCGCCGCTCCCCACGTGCTGAGCGCCGCTGAGATCGTCGCCCTCAGCAAGCAGTACACGCTCTACGACTGGATGGCCCAGTCCGCGGCCGATCCGCTGCCGGTCGATCATGCCAAGGGCGTGTACTTCTGGACGACCGACGGCAAGCGCTACATCGACTTCAACAGCCAGCTGATGAGCGTCAACGCCGGCCACGGCGATCGCCGGATCATCGAGGCCATCAAGCGGCAGGCCGAGAAGCT
>DASPZT010000408.1:0-3000 GCA_035636135.1 Candidatus Limnocylindria bacterium
TCGACAAAGCGCCAGCGCTTTCGCACCTGCCGCCGGGTCGCCGGCTGGACATCCTCTACACGCTGGACTGCGAGCGCTGGGACGGCTACGACCGGATTCGCCTCCATCTTCGCGACTTGCGGCCGGCCGAGGCGGCCACACCCTCGGCCGTAATCGCGGTCCCGCAACAGTTCATTAGATAGGTAGACGACCGCCGGATCCCTGTGCTAGCGTAGCCCCGAGGGGCGGGAAGTTCGGCTAGCGAGCTGACCAGGAAATCCTATGCTGGACGAAGTCCGAACCCCACGGTTCGTCGTCGCGGGCACGGCGAGCAGCGTCGGCAAGACGACCCTCACCGCCGGCCTGATCGCGGCCCTCAAGGGCCGCGGTAAGACGGTGCAGTCCTTCAAGGTTGGACCCGACTACATCGATCCCGCCTACCTGGCCCACGTCACAGGACGTCCCTGCCGCAACCTCGATTCGTGGATGCTGGGCCATGGCGCGTTGCAGCAGGTGTTCGCCAAGGGCTCACTGGGTGCGGACGTGGCCATTGTGGAAGGTGCCATGGGTCTCTTCGATGGCCGGGGGGACGGCAAGGAAGGCAGCACCGCCGAGGTCGCCGACGTGATCAAGGCCCCTATCATCCTGGTGATCGACGTGGCCAGGATGTCCGAAAGCGCGGCCGCCGTCGCCATGGGCTTCAAGATGTTCAAACCGGACACCAGGCTGGCCGGTGTCCTTCTCAACAACGTGGCGTCGGACGCCCATCGCCGGTCGGTGGAAGAGGCGGTCTGGGAGCTGGCTCGGGTGCCCGTCCTGGGGGCGTTGCCGGCCATGCCCGACCTCGGCATCCCGGAGCGGCAGCTCGGCCTGCTGCCGGTCTCGGAGAACACGGAGTGGGAGCGCATCCTGGGCCTGCTCGCCGACGCCGTGCAGCGAAACGTCGACCTGGACCTCATCTGGAAAATCGCCGAGAAGGCGGAATTGTTGCCGCTGGTTCCGAAGAAGGTCTTCCAGGGGAAAACCGGCGGCACTCGCCCGGTCCGGCTGGCCGTGGCCTACGACGACGCGTTCAACTTCTATTACCCGGAGAACCTCGAGCTGCTGGAAGAGTACGGCGCGGAGATTGTCCCTTTCAGCCCCCTCGAGGACTCGCACGTCCCGGCGGACGCAGCCGGCGCCTACCTGGGTGGAGGGTTTCCGGAGGAATTCGTGGAGCGGCTAGCCAAGAACCGCCCCATGGCCGAGTCGCTGCATCGCGCCTATCGCACCGGCATGCCGATCTACGCCGAGTGCGGCGGCCTGATGTACCTTGGGCGCACGCTGCGCACTGCAGAAGGGACCGCCCATCCGATGGCCGGCGTGCTCCCGGTCGACGTCGAGATGGACGGCCAGCTCCAGCGGTTCGGCTACCGCCAGCTGCAGACGCTGGAGGACAGCATCCTGTCGCCCAAAGGCCAGTTCTATCGCGGGCACGAGTTTCACTGGAGCCACATCACCAGCCAGGACCCGACGCTGCGGCCGGCCTACCGGATGTCGAATGCCGAGGGCGATGTCATCGGCTATGAGGGCTTCGTGGGGCCCAATCTGCTGGCCAGCTATGTGCACCTGCACTTCGGCCAGAACCCGCTGATCCCGGAGAAATTCGTCTCGCACTGCCGGGACTTCGCTGCCCAGAGCGTCCATTAGGCCGTTTGGCCGCCTCCCGTTTCGGGCAACGTAGACGGTAAGCCGGCGATGGAATACAAGGACTACTACGCGACGCTGGGGGTTCCCCGGACCGCCTCCGAAAAGGAGATCAAGGCCGCCTATCGCAAGCTGGCCCGGCAGTACCACCCGGACGTCAACAAGGACCCCAAGGCGTCGGACCGCTTCAAGACGATCAACGAAGCCTATGAGGTCCTGAGCGACACCACCAAGCGGAGCAAGTACGACCAGCTAGGTTCGGACTGGGAGCGGATCGAGCGCGAGCAGGAGTTCGCCCGCCAGTACCAGGGCCAGGCCCGCGGTCCCAGCTCCGCCGAGTTCGAGAACTTCAGCGACTTCTTCCAGACCTTCTTCGGCAGAGAGGGCGGCGTGGGCGGGTTCGACTTCGGGGGAGCGGGCCAGCGGGTGGCCACCCGCGGCGAGGACATCGAGCACCCCATCGAGATCTCGCTGGAGGATGCGGCCAAAGGCACCCAGCGCACCATCGAGACTGAAATTCCAGAAACCTGCCCCACCTGCGGCGGCTCCGGGTTCGTGGCCCGCCGGCAGGGGAGCGGGGGCCGGACGGTGATGCAGAGCGAGCCCTGCCCTACCTGTCACGGCCAGGGCGTGATCGCCAGCCGCCGCCAGATTCAGGTGACCATCCCGGCCGGCGTGACCGAGGGATCGCGAGTGCGCGTCCGCGGCGAGGGCCAGCGGGGCAGCGCCCACCATGGCGACCTTTACCTGCGGGTGCATCTCCTGCCACATCCGAAGCTCGCGGCCAAGGGACGCGATCTGTACATGACGCTGCCGGTCTACGACGACCAGGCCGTGCTCGGCGACACGGTCACCATCACCACCCTGACCGGGCAGCAGCTGCAGCTGACCATTCCCGCAGGGAGCCAGGCCGGCCGGGTTTTTCGTCTCAAAGGCAAAGGGCTTCCCGGGTTGAAGGGCGGGGTGCCGGGCGACCTGTACGTCACGCTCGAGCTGCGCGTTCCAGAGAACGTGACGCCCGATGCCAAAGAGTTGTACGAAAAACTGCGCCGCGCGCGTAGCGCCTAGCGGTTATCGGCGACAACCTCCCCTACGCCTCCGTCGAGCACGGGACCTCTGGCGAGCCTCGCCGCCACACCCTCCCCTGCCCCTCCCTAAAGGGAGGGGACAACTATTCGCCTGCGGGAAAATGTTGGGCTAGCGGCCGCGGAAGAAGAGGTTCAGCAGCAGCGTGAGCACCAGGCTCACCACGATGCTGGTCGCCAGCGGAAAGTAGAACTGCGTGTTGCCCCGGCTGAAGGAAATATCGCCGGGGAGGCGGCCCAGAAAGGGAAT
>DASPZT010000409.1:0-2188 GCA_035636135.1 Candidatus Limnocylindria bacterium
TCCGCAGCGGCCGGTAGGCGAATCGCTCGATGCCCACCCCGAGCAAGCCGGCCCCGCCCATCCCGATCACCATCATCAGCACCACGACCAGGGCGGCCGGGGCGGAGGCGACCCCGTTATGGACGAAGAAGGCGGCGACGCCGGCGCCCAGGAAGGCCCCCACCATAAAGACGTCGCCGTGGGCGAAGTTGAGCATCTCCAGGATGCCGTAGACCAGGGTGTAGCCGAGCGCGATGAGCGCATACAGGCTGCCCGTCTCCAGCCCGTTGACAAGCTGCTGCGGGAGGTTCTGCAGGAAGTAGTCCATCGGCGTGAGCGGGGCAGCCCTAGGGCTGCCCCGCCTTATTGTGCGCGCTTAGACGGAGATCTTTTCGACGACGACCATGTCGTTGGTCGTGGCCTGGTAGACGTAGATGCCACCACCCGCCACGTCGCCCTTCGAATCGAACTTGACCTGGCCGAAGATGGTGTCGAACGACCCGCTGGCCAGCTGGCTGATCACGTCGTTCCGCGAGATCTTGCCGCCGCTGACCGGGGCGTTGTTGATCGCCTGGAGGAGCACCTGGGTCGCTTCATAGGCCGAGCCCAAGAAGGGACCCGCCTTGGGGACCGAGTCCGCCCCATAGGCCGCCTTGAACTCGGTCACGAAGGTGGCCGCGCTCGCCACGCCGATCGGGCTCGCCGTGACGTTGGTCGCGTAGGCGCCCACGTAGGCGTTCTGTGATTTGCTGATGATCGACGGATCTTGCGTCCCATCGGACCCCAGGAAGTTGATGTTCGAGCCGATGGTCAGTCCGGCACCCTTGAGCTGGAGCACGAGCGGCGCCACCTCAGGGCCTTCATCCGCGAAGTAGACCCAGTCGGCGCCAAAGGCCTTGATCTTGGTGACGATGGTGCTGAAGTCGGTCTGGCCGTGCTGGGCGCTGTCCGTCTTAATCTGGATGCTGGCCGCATTGGCCTGCAGATACTTGACGACCTGGTCCCGGAGCCCGGTCGAGTAGTCGGACCTGGCGTCCAGGAGATAGACCTTCTTGGCTGCCTTCTCGATCAGGAACTTGGCATCGGCCGGACCCTGGGCGTCGTCGCGGGCGTTGACCCGGTGGGCGACGCTGTTTCCCTGGTCGGTGACCTTGGGGTTGGACGCCGACTCACTCACAAAGGGCAGCGGTGGGTTCGCCCCCTGCAGGCCCTGGATCGTTCCCAGCACCACGCCCGAGTTCATGGGGCCGACAATGCCCAGGACGGTGGGGTCCGAGATTCCCTGTGCCTGGAGGGTCGCGGCCGTCTGCGGGCTGTGCTGGTCATCCCACACCAGCAGCTGGATCTGGGTGCCCTTGATCCCGCCTTTGGCATTCCAATCCTTGACCGCCAGCTGAATCCCCTGGAGCGCCCCGGCCCCGATGGAGGCCTCGTCCCCCGTGAATGGGCCTTCGGCCGCTATCTGGACCTTGGTCGGGGCGTTGGGCGTCGGACTGGCAGCCGGTCCGCCACCACAAGCGGCCAGTCCAAGGCTCGTCAGCGCGGCCATCACAATGACCCTCGGTGTACGCATTCCCTTCCTACCTCCTCTCCGTCGTTGACTGATCGAAATTGGTGCGCTTGTTATACACGGTTGTCCGCTAGGACAGCAAACTGGTCGCGGATTTCCAATAGTCGCTAATGTCCCTCGGCTGCGAGCAGCTCGGGATGCCGGTCGAGGGCTCCCAGGACTGCCTGCACGTCTCCGGCGGTGTTGTAGTAGTGGAGGGAGATCCGAAGCGAACCGTCGCGGACGGAACAGAGGATACCCTCGGTGGCGAGTGCCTCCACCAGCCGCGGGGCGTCGGTCGACCCGATCATGACCAGCGGCCCCCGCTCGGCCGGTTCCTCGGGCGTCAGAAGCCTGAAGCCGCGCTCGCGAGTGCCTCGAATGAGCAGAGTGGCGAGGCCTTGCACGTGGCGGCCGATGACGTCCAGCCCGGCGTCCGCGATCAGTTCGATGGCGGCCGATGCCGCGTAGATATTCGGGACGGGAGGCGAACCCGTCTCGAACCGCCGCGCGGCGTTCGCGTACGCCAGGTGGTGCACGTCGTAGGCGAACACATTCGCCTGTCCGAACCATCCAGAGTCCGAGGGCTGCAGGCGCTCGATCAGCTCGGGCCGGATGTACAGGAAGGCGACCCCCGGAGCGCCGAGCAGATATTTGAGG
>DASPZT010000410.1:0-18246 GCA_035636135.1 Candidatus Limnocylindria bacterium
AAAGCCGAGCTCGTTGAGCGAGGGGATCTCCAGGTCCTCGGTCAGCTGGTACACGTACTCCACCGAGGCTTCGGCGGATTTCCAGACCGACTTCCCATGCACCTCCAACCCAAGCGCCTGCGCGATCCGGGCGAAGCGCTCGGGCTCGCCGGGCACGTTGTACTCCATCACCGGCGCCAGCAGGCGGGCGGTCAGGGCGCCGTGGGGCGCATCATGGACGCCGCCCGCCGTCTGGCTCATGGCATGCGCGGCACCGGCCGAGTCCGTGCCGTAAGCCAGGCCGGCCAGCATGGCCGCCAGGCTCATGTGGTAGCGAGCCTCCAGGTTGTGCGACTGCGCGAAGGCCACCCGCAGGTAGCGGCCGCAGTACTCCATGGCCAGCAGCGCCACCGCGTCGGTGAAGGGCTGGTGGTAGGCCATGGTGTAGCACTCGATGGCATGGGTGAGCGCGTCCATGCCGGTGCCGGCGGTCACCCCCGCCGGCAGGTTCAGGGTCAGGTTGGGGTCGACCAGGGCCACCCAGGCGGCGATGTTGGGCGTGCCGCCCACGTTGAACTTGATCTTTCGGTCGGGGTCGGTGATCACCGCCCACAGGGTGACTTCACTGCCGGTGCCCGCCGTGGTCGGGACGGCGATCAGCGGCGGGATGCGCGAGTGGATCGGGTCCTTGCCCCACTCGTACTGGACGATGCTGCCACCGTGCACGGCGACCACGCCGATGCCTTTGGCCGTGTCGATCGAGCTGCCGCCGCCGATGGCGACCAGGCCGTCGCATTTTTCCGACTTGTAGTAGCGAGCCCCCGCATCGACCAGCGCGATGCCCGGATTGGCGCGGACCTCCGCGTACACGACCACGTCGAGGCCCTTCGCCTGGAGGGGCTTTTTGGCTTCGTCCAGGAGGCCGGCCTTGACCAGGCCCTGGTCGGTGACGATGAGGGGGCGCCGCAGACCCAGCGCCTTCGCTTCGTCGCCGAGGGCGGAGAGCGCGCCAATAGCGTGGACCATCCGCGTGGGGGTTTGATACGCCCGCAGCACACTATCGAGAATCACGCCTGACCTCCCATTTCAAGAAGTTGGCGGAGGCCCATCGGGGCCTCCGCCGCGTGTCAACGATTATTCGACCGGGATCTCGGCGTGGATCGCGCGCAGGTCGATGCCCTGCGAGCGCCGGTAGAGGAAGAACCCGACGTAGAGGACGAACGCGAGGGCGTACATGACGGCCAGGTACTTCAGCGAATTCGGGTTGCTGAAGCCGACGCCGTAGGTTGAGTCGGTGAACCACTTCACGAGGTTAAAGATCAGGAAGGCCCCCGTGACCACGGCCGCGAGTGTGATCACCGGGACCCCAGCCACTCGAAGCTTCGAAATGGGCGAGCTGTTGAAGATCGTCGCGCGGCGCCAGGGCAGGATAGCGGCGGCCACCACGGTTCCCAGGAACGTGATCGCAATGACGAGCGTCGCGTCGAGGACGAGCGCCTCGAACCCGCTGACGTAGGCGTAGATGGCGCTGACCACGATGGAGGGGATGACCATGAGCCCGAGCGCCCCATAGGGGACGCGCCGCTTGGCGGAGATGTTGGCGGCCCACTCGGGAAGTACCCGGTCGAACGCGGCCGCGAAAATGACCCGCGTCGAGGAGAGGAACAAGGTGCCCGACCAGCCCCAGAACCAGACGCTCATCACCGCCAGCAGGATGAACTGGAACACGTGGCTGTTCACCAGCCAGCCCGCCAGCATGACCGGGTGCGGCCAGATCGGGATCGGTTGGTTCGCGAGCCCGAGACTGTTGTTGTAGGCCGCAGCCTCGAAGAACTCCCACCCGATGGTCTTGGCCATCAGCAGCAGCACGACGACGGAGAGGATCACGGTCGCCCACAGGCCCCAGAACATGCTGGTGAAGATCCTCCGATAATCGCGCGTTCCACGCACCTCGCCGTACAGCGTCGCCCCCCAGACCGGCCAGAGCAGATAGAACATCAGGAAGGGAACGATCGCCAGCGTCGGACCAAGCGAGAACGCGTTGAAGGACGAGGGACTGTAGCCGTTCTTGGTGGCCAGGTCAATCGTGGCCTGGTATGCGTCCACCGTCCCGGTGTAGCCAAAAAGGCTGGCGGCCTCCCGGTTGATGGCCTGGTGCATCGCGTCCCCGCTGCTGAAGAGCAGGATGGCGGCCATCACAGCCAGGCCGGCTATCCCCAGATAGAAGGAGAACTTCTGGATGCGAGCGTACGTCTCCATACCGAGCGTCACGTAGATGCAGACGAAGGCGACGACGACCAGGGAGGAGAAAAACAGTCCATTGCCGCCATTCGGCACCAGGGAGCCCGGCAAGAGCACGGCCCAATCCTGCCGGCCGATCGTCGCGGCGAGCGGGGCCAGAACCTGCTGGTTCAGGATGCCGGCGTAGATCGGCGTCCAGTGCCAGAGAATAAACCACCAGCCGGTCATCGAAAGGACGAAGGCGGCGCCGCCACCCAGGACTCGCGATTGCCAGGTGTAATCGCCGCCCGCGCGCGGCATCGCGGTGACCAGCAGCGCGTAGGTGATCACAAGGAATGTAACGAAGACCCCGCTGAACAGGACCGCGGACAGGATGTGTCCCCCTGCCACGAAGCTGACGAAGCCAAAGGCGCCGAAACCGAGCGACACGAGGCTGACCGACATGAACGAGTAGATGAACGCATCGAAGCCGGACCACGCCTTGACGAGCCCGGTGGCATTCCTCAGGAAGAGGGTGGGCCGGCCCGTTGTTGGAGTAGAGACCGACATAACCGCTTCACTCTCCTTGCGTGTATTTTTCTAGTTGAATACCTGGTCGCCGTCGACCCTTCCGGGTTCTGTTTTCCCCTTCACCTCCTAGCCTGAGACCAGCTGATAACTCTTGATGCCCTTGCGCTGATCGAGCTCGAGGATGGCCGACATCAGGATGCCTTCCTCGTACGCGCTTCCCGTGTTGATCGCGAGCGTCTTGCCGAGCCGGGTCACGCCCTTACCCTCGTGGATGTGACCGTGCAGGGAGAGCATCGGCTGATACTTGTCGATGGCTTCGCGGACCGCTGTCGAACCGACATGGCGCAACGCTTTTCCCCCGTGCATCACTTTGAGGTTCTCGTCTAGCGCCGGCGCCTCGTCCAGATTGGTTCCGTAGGGCGGGGGATGAAAATTGAAGATGGCGCGGCTCATGTCCTTGATCTGGCCGAGCATCGGCTCCATCCGCCTCGCGAGCTCGTCCTCCGGCGCCTCGCGGTAGGTGTGCCAGGGCGTTGGGTTGGCCCATCCGGACGAGATCATTTCGAAACCGCCCAGGTCGATGCACTTTCCCTCGGCGAGCTCGACCTTGGTGGCTCTGGCGATGACCTCGTCAATCTCGACCTCATCGTCATTGCCCGGGGACACGAAGATCCGGACCGGGCTCGTGCCCAGCTTGTCTTCGGCCATGTCCATCCAGCGCTCAACCGTCTTGCACATCTGCTGGGTGAACAGGGTCTGCACCTTGTTGGGATCCTTCGCCAGTTCGGCGACCTGGCTCGAAGACATCCGTACCGGGTAGTAGCCCTTGCGCTGGATCAAGGTCTCGGCGTCTGCGACCTCATCCCGGGCGACCCGCTGCTGCTGGCCGGACAGCGCGTACTCGAAGTGGTCGCCCTCATCGACCAGTGGGATCATGGCCTTCCCTGTCATGTCCCCGCCGCAGATCAGGACGTCGGCTTTGTAGAACGCGGCGGCGTTCAGGAACTTCCGCCAGCAGACCTCAGATCCGTGCAGATCGGTCGTGTAGAAGACTTTCACGCTTTCCTCCTCGCTTAGAGAACCTTCCGGATCTGTGCTTCAAACCCCATGACGTGCCGGCGCACGGCCGCCTCCGCCCGGGCCGGGTCGCGGGCCAGCATCGCGTCCAAGGTCTCGCGCTGTTCCTCGACTGCCTCCTTGAGGTGAACCCGATGGAGGACCAGGAACCACATCCGCAGGCTGAGGTTGAAGTAGCGCTCGCAGACGTCCTCCAGGAAGCGGTTGTGGCTGGCCCGATAGATCAGGCGGTGGATGCGCTGGTCGAGATGGATGAGTGCCTCCGGATCGCCGTCCAGGGGGCTCAGCTCGCGGGCCAGGAGCTGCATCGCCTCCTGCTCCTGGGGCGCCGCCCGTTCGGTGGCCAGCCGGGCGGCGTAGCCCTCCAGCTCGACCCGGACCTCGGTGAGGCGGGCCAGGTCGGTGACATTGATGTCGGTGACGAAGGTGCCCCGGTGGGGGACGAAGCTGACCAGCTTCTCGTGGGCCAGCCGCTGCAAGGCCTCCCGGATTGGCGTTCGGCCCAGCTGCAGCTCCTGGCGCAGCCGGCTGTCCTCGATGACAGCCCCCGGCCGCAGCTTGAGGGTCACGATCTGGTCCCGGATCAGCAGATAGGCCCGCTCGCTCTGCGACCGGGCAGCGGCGCCGTCAAGCACGACGGTGCGCAGCGGCGGCAACTCCGCCAGCCCCCGCGCGACCCCGGCCGGGCTGCGCACGACCTTCCTCCCTCCACGCCGTATATCACCCGTATGACGCTGATATATCGGCCCCGGGGCGAACGCTAGCACCGGTGCGAAAGACCGTCAAGAGGTCGTCGCGGCGCCCTCTTGCCTTTTGCCGCCCACTTCGCTAGTGTTGTGCCATGAGCACCGGTTTTGCATTGCGCAACAACCGGGTGCAGTCCCTCGGGCGCGCTTTGGAGATGCTGGACCTGCTGGCCAATGCCGGCGGGGAGCTGGGGGTCACGGAGCTGGCCCGGCGGCTGGAGGTGCACAAATCGACCGCCTCCCGGCTGCTGGCTACCTTGCAGGAGCACGGGCTGGTCGAGCAGAACCCGACCTCGGAGAAGTACCGGCTGGGCTACGGGTTGGTGCGGCTGGCCGGGGCCGTGGTGGCAGAGCTGGACCTGGCCCGGGCCGCCCGGACGGTCATGCAGGAACTGGCCGACCGGACGCGCGAGACCGTGAACCTGGCCCTCCTCCAGGGTGATCAGGTGGTCAACATCGACCAGATCTCGGCGCCCCACCTGGTGGTGAACGTCAACTGGGTCGGGAAGCAGAACCCGATGCATTGCACGTCCACCGGCAAGGTGCTGCTGGCATTCCTGTCCCCTGAGGATCGGCGCCGGTTGCTGAGCAAGCCGCTGCCACGGCTGACGCCCCGAACCATCACGGAACGGGCCACCCTGGAGAAGCAGCTGCTGCGGGTGCGCGAGGACGGATACGCCTTCACGCTCGAGGAGCTCGAGGTGGGGTTGAATGCGGTGGCGGCGCCGGTGCGCGATTCACGGGGCGAGGTCATCGCGGCCGTTAGCGTTTCCGGACCGTCTTACCGGGTCTCGCCCCAACGACTGAGTGAGCTGGGCGAAATGACGCACGAGGCGGCGGAGGCGATCTCACGCCGGATGGGGTTCATCCCATCCCAAACAGGAGGAGGCAAGGCATGAGCCGCGAGGAGGAGATTCGGCAGGAGCTCTTCGATCACACGCTCAACGGGCACGCGCCCGAGGTGAAGGCGCTCACCGAGGAAGGGTTGAAGCTGGGCATGGACCCGATGGACATCCTGTTCAAGGCGCTGATCCCGTCCCTGGAGGAAGTGGGACGCCGCTTCGAGAAGGGCGACTTCTTCGTGCCCGAGATGCTGATCGCGGCGCGCGCCATGCAGGGGGCGCTGGTCATCCTGCGCCCGTTGATCGCCGAGACCGGCGCCAAGCCAATTGGCAAGTACGTGATCGGCACGGTCAAGGGCGATATCCACGACATCGGCAAGAACCTCGTGATCATCATGCTGGAGGGAGCGGGCTTCGATGTGGTGGACCTGGGCGTGAACACGCCCCCCGAGAAGTTCGTGGACGCGGTCCGCCAGCACGAGCCGCACATCGTCGGCTTCTCCGCCTTCCTGACCACCACCATGCCCATGTTCAAGGTCAATATCGAGGCCCTCAAGAAGGCCGGGCTGCGCGAGAAGGTGGTGGTGATGGTCGGCGGCGCGCCGGTCACCGAGGAGTACGCGAAGCTGGCCGGCGCCGATTGGTATGCCCCGGATGCCTCCTTCGCGACGCGCAAGGCGAAGGAGATCCTGGGCGCCGCCGACGCGCCGCAGAGCGCCGCGCTGGAGCAGGCGGTCAAGCTGATCGACGAGACGCTGCGAAAGGGATAGGCCGGTGACCACCCTGCTGGAGAAGGCGGTTGTCGCCGTGGAGAAGCCTCTCAAAGAGGCCATGTTCGACTGCCGGATGTGCGGCCAGTGCATCCTGCACTCGACGGGGCTGACCTGCCCCATGCGCTGTCCCAAGAATTTGCGCAACGGTCCCTGCGGCGGCGTGCGCGCCGACGGGAACTGCGAGGTCTATCCGGACAAACCCTGCGTCTGGGTGCAGTCCTGGGAGCGCTCGCGCCAGCTCCCGGTGTACCGCGACCACATGTTCCACGTGAACGCCCCCGTCGACTGGCGGCTCACGGGGTCGTCCTCCTGGATCAACCTGGTGACGGGACGCGATCGGGCCACCCCGAGGGGGTGGCAGGCTGCGCATGGACCGAGCGCCTAGCCGGCTGGCCGGGCTGCTGCGCCGGGGCCAGTTCGTGGTCACGGCGGAGCTCTCGGCGGTGGATTCGGCCGACCCCGAGGCGGTCTTCCGGAAGGTCGAGCCGCTGCGCGATCACGTGGACGCCGTCAACTGCACCGACAACACCGGCGCGCACGTGCACCTCTCATCACTGGCGGCCGCCCGCCTCCTGATCGATCGGGGAGTGGAGCCGATCATGCAGCTGGCCACCCGCGACCGGAACCGGCTCGCCCTGCAGGCCGACCTGATGGGCGCCGCCGCGCTTGGCGTGCGCAATGTGCTGCTGATGAGCGGCGACGACGTCTCGGCGGGCGATCACCCGCAGGCGCGCTCGATCTACGACATCGATTCCCTCCAGTTGATCGAGGTCGCCCGCGGGCTGCGCGATCGCGGCGAGTATCTGTCCGGGCGGAAACTGGAGGTGGCACCATCCTTCTTTATTGGAGCCGTCGAGAACCCGTTCGCCCCGCCCCTCGACTTCCGGCCGCTGCGGCTGGGCAAGAAGGTGGCCGCCGGCGCCGAGTTCATCCAGACGCAGCTGGTCTTCGACGTGCCGCGCTTCCGGGAGTTCATGGCTCGTGTACGGGACCTGGGCCTCATCCAGCAGGTGTTCATCCTGCCGTCCGTGGGGGTGGCTCGGTCGGCCCGCGCCGCCCGCTTCATGAAGGAGAAGGTGCCCGGGGTCTCAGTCCCAGAGGCGATCGTGCGACGCCTGGAGGGCGTACCCCCGGGGCACCAGAGTGCCGAGGGGATCAAGATCGCGACCGAGATCGTGGCCGAGCTGCGCCAGATCCAGGGCGTGGCCGGGGTGCACGTGATCGCCATCAAGTGGGAGGAAGGCGTGGTCCGGGTGATCGAGGAGGCCCGGCTGCTGCCCCGGCCCAGCGTAGTGGGGATCCCCGCGTGAACACCGTGGTTCGGTCGCGCACGAAGGAGGTCGTCATCTCGGGGGAGCGGCCCTTCGTGATGATCGGGGAGCGGATCAATCCGACCGGGCGCAAGGTGCTGGCCGCCGAGATGAAGGCGGGCAAGATGGACCGGGTCAAGGCCGACGCCATCGCCCAGGTGCAGGCGGGGGCCCAGATGCTCGACGTCAACGCCGGCGTGCCGGGAATCGACGAGCCGGCCCTGCTGGTCCTGGCCATCCGATCCGTCCAGGATGTGGTCGACGTCCCGATCTGCATCGACTCCTCGGTGGTCGAGGCGCTGGAGGCTGCCCTCCCGGTCTATGAGGGCAAGGCGCTCGTCAACTCTGTCACCGCCGAGGACGAGCGGCTGGATCGGATCCTGCCCCTGGTGAAGAAGTACGGCGCCGCGGTCATCGGGATGGCCAACGACGAAACCGGCATAACCATGGTGCCCGAGGAGCGGCTCCGGATTGCTCGGAAGATCGTGGAGCGAGCCGTGTATTACGGGATCCCGGCCGAGGACGTGATCATCGACCCGATCGCCATGACCGTGGCGGCCGACCCACAGGCAGGCGTGATCACGCTGCGCACCATGCGGCTGATTCGCGATGCGCTGGGTAACAACATGACCTGCGGAGCCTCCAACGTGTCGTTTGGGCTTCCCGACCGGCCGATCGTCAACGCGGCCTTCCTGCCGCTGGCCATGGATGCCGGACTGACCTGCGGGGTGACCAATGCGATGGAACCCGCCGTTCGCAAGGCGGTGATGGCCGGCGACCTGCTGCTGGGCCACGACGAGTACGCCATGCGCTGGATCGCCGACTTTCGCGAGCAACAGAAGAAGGTGGCAGCGGTGAAGGCATGATCCAGAAGAAGCTCGAGGTCACCTACCGCCCCTTCGACAAGGCGACCCGGGTGCCATCCGGGACCACGCTGTTCAGCGCGGCTCACTGGATCGGCCTGCCCATCGACTCGACCTGCGGTGGGCGCGGCACCTGCGGCAAGTGCAAGGTGCAGGTGATCGAGGGGGCCAAAGAGGTGACCATCGCGGACCGCAAGGAGCTGACGGCCGCCGAGCTGGAGGCCGGTTGGCGGCTATCCTGCCAGGCCAAGGTGTACCAGGACACGATCTGCCTAGTGCCGCAGCTGCTGCGGGTGCCCAAGGCGGCAACCATGGGCGTCAACCGCCTGGTGCTGCTCGACCCGAACGTGCGCAAGGCGTACGTCGAGCTGGCGGAGCCGAGCCTGGAAGACCAGCGCAGCGACGTCGAACGGCTGCAGGATGCGCTGACCGCGGAGGGCCACGACATGAAGGCCGACCTGGCCGTGCTGTCGACCCTGCCAACCGTGCTGCGGGCGGCCGGCTTCAAGGTGACGGCGGTGCTGGGCGGCGACCAACTGATCTCGGTCGAGCCGGGCGACACGCGGGACGAGAGTTATGGGGTGGCCTTCGACCTGGGCACGACCACGCTGGTCGGCACCCTGATGAACCTGCGCACCGGGATGGCGGAGGCCGTGCGCTCGACGCTGAACGGCCAGGCGCCCTTTGGGGCGGACGTCATTTCGCGCATCAGCCATGCCATGACCGGGTCGGCGGCCATTGCCGAGCTGCAGGCGGCCGTGCTGGCCACCATGAACGGCATCCTGCGCGAGCTGTACGAGATGGCCGGCGTGTCGCGCGACCGCGTCTATGAGACGGTGATCGTCGGCAACGCCACCATGCTCCACCTGTTGCTGGGGATCGACCCGGCGCCCATCGGCGTGGTGCCGTTCACGCCGGCCTTTCGCGACCCGCTCTACCTGCCGGCCCGCGAGATCGGGCTGGAGATCCATGAGAACGGGCGCATCCAGACGCTGCCCATCCTGGGGGCCTACGTGGGCGCCGACATCGTGGGCGGCATCGTGGCCACCGGTCTGGCCCGCGAGGAGAAGCTGCGCGTGTTCGTGGACGTAGGCACCAACGGCGAGATCGCCGTCGGGTCGTCGCGCCGGCTGCTGGCCACCGCGGCGCCCGCGGGACCGGCCTTCGAGGGCAGCCAGATCAAGTGCGGCATGCGCGCCACCCAGGGCGCCATCGAGGGCGTCACGCTCACCGCCGGCCGGGTGGAGCTGCAGGTGATCGGAGGCGACGTGGCGCCCAGCGGGATTTGCGGCTCCGGGCTCGTCGACATCGTGGCCCAGCTGCGGGTGGTCGGGCTGGTGGACCCCTCGGGAAAGATGAAGAGCCGGGAGGAAGCGCCCGAACATCCGCTGTCTGATTGCCTGATCGTGGTCGACGGGGTGCGGGCGTTTCTGCTGGCGGACGGCATCTATTTGACCCAGCGCGACATCCGCGAGCTGCAGTTCGCCAAGGGGTCGATCGCGACCGGGATCAAAGTCCTGATGGACATCCTGGGCGTGACCGCGGCCGACGTGGACGAGGTCCTCCTCGGCGGATCGTTCGGCTCGTACCTCAACCCGGAGAGCGCCAAGATCATCGGGCTGGTACCCGCCGTGGACGTGGACCGCATCCTCTCGGTGGGGAACACCGCCGGCGAGGGCGCCAAGATGACCCTGCTGTCGTTCCGGGAGCGCCAGGTCGCCTTCGAGCTGCCGGCGGCGATCGAGTACGTCGAGCTGTCCGGGCGCACCGACTTCAACGACTCGTTCGTCTCGGTGCTGGGGTTCCCGGAGCTGGGGGCCGTGGCATGAAGCCGGTGGCGCTGCTCATCTGCGGGGCGCTGGGTCAAGAAGTGAAGGCGATCGTGGCTGGGCGCGGCTGGGACGTCGACGTCTACGGTGTGCCGGCGATGCTCCACTTCTATCCGAAGAAGATCGTCGCAGCGGTGGAGCGCCGGCTGGCCGAGTTGAGCGCGCGGTATGCACGGGTGGTGGTCGTCTACGGCGATTGCGGCACGGCGGGCGCGCTGGAGCCGGTGCTGGCCCGGTATGGCGCCGTGTCGCTGCGCGGGCCTCATTGCTACGAGATGTTCGCGGGGGCTCGCGAGTTCGAGCGGCTGACCGATGAACAGCCGGGCACGTTCTTTTTGACCGACTGGCTGGTCCGCAACTTCGAGCGGGCGGTGGTGCGCGGGCTGGGGCTCGACCGGTATCCCGACTTGAAGGACACCTACTTCCGGAATTACGCTGGCGTCCTGTACCTGCAGCAGGTTCCGGATGAACGCCTTCGCGCGAAGGCGCACGAGATTGCGTCGTTTCTCGGACTGCCGCTTCAGGTTCGCCGGGTCGGGTTCGGGGAACTGGAGACCCGGTTGGCCGAGCTGGTGGAGCGCCCCGCTGCCTGATGGCGCGATATCAGGTGATGTACTGGAAGCACATTCCCTCGCAGGTTAAGGTGTGGGATGAGACGGGGGAGGTGAAACGGATGCTGCCCGACCGGTTCATGACGGCGATCGATGCGTATGCCATGCGGGAGGGGTCAACCGAGATGGACGCCTACCTGGATGGCTGGCGCTGGAGTCCGCAGGCGGAGCGTGCCGGAGCCGCGGCGGACGTCGCCGAGGCCCTGGTGGCGGAGCTGGACCAGGCGTACCCCCGCTCTCGCTTGATGGAAAAGCCGTGAAGCCAATCCTCGAGGTCGGCGCGGAGCTGGGACTGAAGCCCTCGGAGATCATCTCGTACGGTCCGTACAAGTCCAAGGTCGCGCTGGAGGCGATCGACCGGCTGAGCGACCGGCCCGACGGGCAGCTGGTGGTGGTGACCGCGGTGACGCCGACCCGCGCGGGGGAAGGCAAGACGACCTCGTCGATCGCGTTGACGCAGGGGCTGGGCCGGATCGGCCAGAAGGTCGTCCTGGCTCTGCGGCAGCCGTCGATGGGACCGCTGTTTGGGATCAAGGGCGGCGGCACCGGCGGCGGCAAGTCGCAGGTGGTGCCGATGGAAGACGTCAACCTGCACTTCAACGGCGACATCCACGCGGTCGAGAGCGCCCATAACCTGCTGGCGGCCGCGGTGGATGCCTCGATCTTTCACGGCAATCCGCTGGGAATCGATCCCAAGACCCTGCGCTGGCCCCGCACGATGGACATGAACGACCGATCCCTCCGGCACATTGTCACCGGGCTCGGCGGGGCAGAGCACGGGGTGCCCCAGGAGTCGAGCTTCATCATTGCCGCCGCCTCGGAAATCATGGCCATCCTGGCGCTGGCGCACGACCGGGCCGACCTGCGGGCGCGGTTGGGCCGGCTCCTGGTGGCCGAACGTCGCGATGGGTCGATCGTGACTCCCGACGACTTGCGGGTGGCGGGCGCGATGACCGTCGTGTTGAAAGACGCGCTCCTGCCAAACCTGGTGCAGACCATGGAGGGGCAGCCCGCGCTGGTGCATGCGGGGCCGTTCGGCAACATCGCCCATGGAAACAATTCGCTGCTCGCCGATCGGATCGCGTTGAAGCTCGGCGACATTGTGGTCACCGAGGCTGGCTTCGGCGCCGACCTGGGCCTGGAGAAGTTCTGTCACATCGTGGCCCGGTATGGGAACTTGAAGCCCTCGACGGCGGTGGTCGTCTGCACGGTGCGGGCGCTGAAGGCGCATGGCGGCGCGTCCAAGCTTGAGGTGGAGGACATGGCTGCGCTGGAGCGCGGCGCCGAAAACCTGGCCGCCCACGTGGAGATCGTGCATGCCTTCGGGCTGCACCCGGTGGTCGCCGTCAACAAGTTTCCGACCGATACCGACCGTGAGTTGGGCCGGGTGGTCGAGCTGGCTCTCGGGTACGGAGCCGAGGAGGCGGTCGTCCACGACGGTTTTGGCCGGGGCGGCGAGGGGGCAGTGGAGTTGGCCGAGGCCGTGGTTCGGGCGGGTCGAGGGGCCAACGGCTTCCGACCGCTGTATGGACTGCAGACGCCGATCCGCGAACAGATTGAGATCCTGGCCCACCGGTTGTACGGGGCCGGCGCGGTGGAATTCCTGCCGCAGTGCCAGAAGCGAATCGATTGGCTCAGCGAGCGCGGGATGGGCACGCTGCCAGTCTGCATGTCCAAGACGCACCTCTCACTGTCCCACGATCCGGCCTTGAAAGGGCGGCCGCGCGGGTTCACCTTCCCGGTGCGCTCGGTGTATCCGTCGGTCGGTGCTGGATTCAATGTCGCGCTGTCGGGTGACATCCAGCTGATGCCCGGCCTGGGCAAGGAGCCCGCCTACACCCGGATCGACATGGACGGCGCGGGGACCATCACCGGGCTGGCCTAGCCCGAAAGCCGCTACCGTTCTCTGTCATGCAACCGGCTCGGCGCCGCACGGCGCTGGCAGGGATCCTGGCGGCCGTCTTTGTGTCCGGAACCGGGATTGGGTCCATCCTGCCCATCCTGCCGCTGTACCTGCGCGAGCGGGGAGCCTCGTACGCGCTGGTCGGGGTGGTGGTGGCGGCGGCGCTGGTGGCGCAGGCGGTGGGCCAGTGGCCGGCGGGCTGGCTGGCGGATCGCCTTGGCCGCCGAGAAATGATGGTGGCGGGGTTGCTGCTTTCGGCCGCCGCCTCCCTGGTGTTTGTGCTGCCGCTGTCGGTCGCCTGGCTGGTGGGGCTGCGGTTTGTGCAGGGACTCGGGTTCGCGGCGGCGGCGCCGGCCGAACGGGCCGCCGTGGCCGACGTGGTCCCGCCCGACGAGCTGGGGATGGCGTATGGGTGGGTGTCGGCGGCCCGCATGTCGGGCCTGATCGTGGGGCCGGCTCTGGGCGGCTTGCTGGCGGTGTTCGGTCGCTGGACGGTGTTCGTGACCACGGGGGTGGCGCTGGCACTGGCGGCGGCGGTGGCCGCCATCGCGCTGGGCCCGTCGGTGCGCCGAGTGGCTGGACACCTCGGCCGGCCCAAGGTGGATCTCCGATCGGGGCGGGGAGGGCTGGCCCTCCGCGGGGTCCTCATCCTGACGGCCGGGGTCGGGCTGCTGGCCGGGATCTACGACGTGATCTGGAGCCTCTACATGCGGGCCATCGGAGCCAGCGATCCGGTGATCGGCCTCTCCTTCTCGCTGTGGGCACTGCCCCTGGTGATTGTCACGCCGCTCGCCGGATGGGCATCAGACCGCTGGGATCGCCGGTGGCTGGCAGCGGCCTCGGTGGGACTGACCGCCATGATCGGGCCGTTCTATCCGTTGCTGCATAACATCCCGGTGGTGATGGCGGTGGGCGCGGTCGAGGCTGGGCTCTGGGCCTTCGCCGAGCCCGCCATGAACGCCTTCCTGATGGATGCGGTGCCGGAGAGCCGGGGCGAGGCCCAGGGCATCGTGGGCACCGCCTTGAGCGCCGCCATGGCCATCGGCTCCCTGCTCGCCGGGACGCTTTTTGCCATCGGGCTGGCGGTGCCGTTCGTGGCCGGGGCGGTGGCCTGCGTCGCCCTGGTCCTGGCGGCGGTGCCCAGCCTGCGCGCCGCCGGGCAGCGGGCCGGCGGCATGGTCACGACGGTTGCTTAGAATCCCTTCGATGGATGAGCGGCTGCAACGGCTGAGCGAGTTGATCGCGGTCGTCGAACTGTTGCGCGGGCCCGATGGATGTCCGTGGGACCGGGAGCAAACCCATGCCTCGTTGCGGTCCACGCTGCTGGAGGAGGCCTATGAGGTGCTGGCCGCCATCGACGGCGGCGCCGTCGACGAGCTGCGGGATGAGCTGGGTGACGTGCTGCTCCAGGTGTTGATGCATGCCGAGATTGCCCGGCAGGCGGGCGAGTTCGAGCTGGGCGACGTGGCGGACGCGGTCCGCGAGAAGCTGGTGCGGCGGCATCCGCACGTGTTCGGGTCGGTCGTGGTCTCGGGGTCGGAGGAAGTGGTTGCGAACTGGGAAGCGCTCAAGGCCGCCGAATATGGGCGAGTCTCGGCGTTGGACGGCGTGCAGCGGTCGTTGCCGGCCCTGCAGTGGGCGTGGTCGCTGCAGAAGCGCGCCCAGCGGGTGGGCTTCGATTGGCCGGACGTCGAGGGCGCCGTCGAAAAGGTGGGGGAGGAGGTCGCCGAGTTGCGCCAGGCGTCGACGGTGGAGGAGCGCGAGGCCGAGTTCGGCGATCTGCTCTTTGCCCTGGTCAACGTCGCCCGACGACTGGAGATCAACCCGGAGGACGCCCTGCGCACCGCCGCCCAGCGCTTCGAGGCGCGGTTTCGGCTGATGGAGGGGGGCGCCCAGGCGGAGGGTGTGCCGCTGTCGGGCATGTCGCTGGCCGAGCTGGACCGGCGATGGGAGGCGGCGAAGGCCGCGGAAAGTGACGATCGTGCTCCGGATCTTGCCAACGGGTAGGGGATTCACTCTATAATGCAACCCGTTTTCGGGCCGGCGATCCTGCCGCGTCACACCATCCCATTTGAGCAACACCCCCGCCAGACCGTCCCGCGAGAAGATCCGATTTGTGGCGCCCGATCGCTTGATCTGGCTGGCCACAGCGGCGATTTTGCTGTGGGGCGTGTGGGCATTTGGCTCTGAGGTGGTGTTGAATCTCCGATTAGGACATCAAGCCGACCAGCTGAAAGCGCAGAACACGCAGCTGGCTGCCGAAAACGCTCAGGCGCAACGCGACCTGGCGTCCGCAGCCTCCCCCAGCGCCATGGAGGAAGAGGCCCGAAAGTACGGATTCGCACGGCCGAGCGAAAACGTCTATATCATCGTGAAGCCCAGCCCATCGCCGGCGGCCACCGCTGGCGCTGGGCACCCGGCGGGTGCTGGGCAAGCCCGTGCGGCCGGTGGCGTCGGCGGCGCGTGGCAGGCAGTCGTAGGCTGGTTGAAGAACCTGTGGCACTAGGAGGCAGCGCTGGGTAAGTGGCAGTAACGCCGGGGACACTGGTCGAAGGGACCATAGTCGGGATCACGAATTTTGGGGCGTTCGTTCAAATCGAGGGCGGCGGGACGGGGCTCATTCATATCTCTGAGATCGCGAACGAGTACGTGCGCGATGTCAACAACCACCTGAAGATGAATGAGCGCGTCAAGGTCAAGGTGCTGAACGTCAACCCCACCAACGGCAAGGTGGACCTGTCGCTGAAGCAGGCGGCCGTGCCGGAGGGCCCCTTGGCGGCCACCATGCCGGTGCTCCCGCGGCCGTACAAGCGCTGGGGTCGAGGCAAGCGCGAGCTGCCCGAGGGGGCGGATCCGGTGTTCGAGGAGAAGCTCTCCAAGTTTTTGAAGAGCAGCGAGGAGCGCTTGCTCGACATCAAGCGCAACCTGGAATCCAAGCGGGGCGGCAAGTACAAGTAGCCCGTGCGCCCGAGTGCACGCCCTTGGCGGTCGGCGGCGCGGTTGGAGTAAAATGACAGCCTCGCCCTCGTAGGGCTGCGAGCGCGGTGGAGCAGTGGAAGCTCGTCGGGCTCATAACCCGAAGGTCGCCAGTTCGAATCTGGCCCGCGCAACCAACTTTCAACCCAGGAAAGAGGAGCCCCGTCCGGCTCCTCTTTCTCTTCTACTTGATGGCCGTCACGATCGCCCACTCCAGGCGGTAGGGAATCCCGCGCCCCCCATCCAGCGTGCGCAACTCTTCCAACCGCTGCAGCCCCAGGCGGTACTCGAGCGGCGGGACCAGGCTGAGGGTCGAGATGTAGCGCCCGCGCACCCGGTCGATGACGTCCTCCACCGCTAGGGCGCCCGTTTCCTCCTCGATGTCCATCGCCACCGACGCAAATCCCGCCCGCCGCAGTCCGGCCTCCAGCCTCTCCTCGCGCGGGAACCGCTGCCCGTCAATCCGGGCGATGCTGGGAAACCATTCGTTCAAGTAGAACTCTCGGACGTGCCGCGGTGTGAACGTCCAGATCACCATCCGACCCTCCGGGCGCAGCACCCGCCGGGCCTCGGCGAAGGCGCGGCCTGGCTGCTTGAGCAGGTGGACCACCATGCTCATCAGCACCACGCCGGCCACGCCATCGGTGAGCGGCAGCCGGTAGGCGGTCCCCCGCAGCCACCGAACCCGCCCGGCGACGTCTTTCCCGCGCGCGACCTCCAGCATCCGCTCCTCCGGGTCCACGCCCACCACCTGCCGGGCACTGATCTCGGCCAGCGGCAGCGTCATGCGCCCGGTGCCGCACCCGACCTCGACCACCAGGTCGTCACGGCGCAACCAGTCCGCAGACCCCAATGCCACCACGCGCTGGCGATCGCGCGCCTGCAGCGGACGCAACGCGTCATAGCGATCGGCAATCTCGGCAAATAGGCCCGCCATGGTTGCTAAACTAACCGATGCCCGCGGCGGAGTAGCTCAGTGGTAGAGCAACCGGCCCATACCCGGTATGTCGCAAGTTCGATCCTTGCCTCCGCCACCAAGCGCGAGCGAGCCAACCAGATGCTCTCCTCCCACGTCGCGACCTACATCCGCGACCACGCCATCTTCACGCCCGGCGAGCGGGTGCTGCTGGCCGTTTCGGGCGGTCCTGATTCGCTCGGCCTGCTGGCGATCCTTCGGGATCTGCAACCCACCCTGCCGTTGTACCTGACCGTGGCGCACTTCGACCACGGCTGGCGTGGCGACAGCGCTGAGGACGCGACATTCGTGGCTACCCTGGCGGATCGCTGGGGCTATCAGCGGATCATGGGCCGGGCCGGCTCGCCGCTCGCCCACACCGAGAATGCCGCCCGCATCGCGCGGTACGCTTTCTTGCGACAGGCCGCCGCAGACAGCGCCAGCAGCGTCATCGCCACCGGTCACACCCAGGACGACCAGGTCGAAACGCTCCTGCTTCACCTCCTGCGCGGCGCAGGCGCCCACGGCCTGGCCGCCATGCGTCCCCGGAGCGCCGACCTGGCCCGACCCCTCCTCGCCACCACCCGTAGCGAGCTCGAACGCTATCTGGCCGACCACCAGCTCGAGCCTCGACTCGACCCGACTAACGCAGATCCGCGCTTCGCGCGCAACCGCCTGCGCCAGGTCGTCCTCCCGGCACTCGAGACGTTCCACCCGCAGGCGCGCCGGTTGCTCGCCCGCGCCGCCGACATCCTGGCGGAGGAAGACCAGCTGGCGGACGACATTACCACCCGAACGAAGCAACGCGTCGCTGACCCGCTGCGCGACCAGGCCGCCTTCGCGCAGCAACCGGTCGCCATCCAGCGACGGCTGCTGCGGCGGCTCTTCCCGGACCTGGACTTTGAGCGCGTGGAGTCACTCCGCCGGGAAATTCTCACCGGGCGTGCCACCGACTCACGACACCGCGCCCCCGCCACCGGCGCGGCGCGGCAAACCCTCGCTGTGCACCCCTGCACCTGCGATCCGGCCACCTTCCACGCGCGCGATCGCATTGGCCACGTGGATGCCAGCACCATCGTGCCGCCCGTGACCATCGCGCACCGCGCTCCGGGTGACCGCATCCAGCCGCTCGGCTTTCCCTACCCAAAGAAGCTCCAGGATGTCCTGGTGGATGCCCACGTCCCCCGGCATCTGCGCGACGCGCTGCCTATCGTTCGCGACGCCGTCGGCATCGTCTGGATTCCGGGGGTGACCGTTGCCGAAACCCGGCGCGTCACTCCGGCGTCAACGCAGCAGTTGCATCTCGAAATCGTGCCGTCGTAATGCGTGACAGAGACGTATTTGTCGAAAAGATTTCTTAGAAACCGGTGTTACAATTGGGACAGCCATGAGAGGCCAGCGCCGGAACATTGTGTATTTCATCCTGCTCGCCGGCCTGCTGGCCATCGTGCTGGCCAGCATTCGCAGTTTTAACGTCACCTCCCAGCCGACCGACAAGAGCCTGAGTGAGTTCATCAGCGCCATCGACCAGGGCATCGTCAGAGCCGCGGTGGTCAAGGGCAACGGCACCGAGGTCGACTGGGACGGCACCGACGGCAAGTCCTACAAGACCACGTTCCGCGAGGTCTACC
>DASPZT010000411.1:0-2323 GCA_035636135.1 Candidatus Limnocylindria bacterium
CAGGGTGCCGTGGTCCTTGGCCCCCGCCTTGTCCTGGCTGTCCTGACTCCCATTCGCCTGGTCATGGATCGAACCATGTCCGTGCGGTTTGGGCGAGGAATGCGAGTTGCCGGCCGCCGCCGCGCCGACGTTCAATGCGACCACCAAAGTGACGCTGGTGGCAAGCGCAGACAGGGTGCGATGCACGAGATTTCCTCCTCTGAAGTGGGATCTACCAGAGAGAACGGCAGGCCCAGAGGGGGCTGTACGTCCCGGCGGAAAGCGTTACGCCGCCGTGACGGCTTGCTGCTTTGGGTCGCGGTCCAGTTAACTTTGCGGGCTAAAGATCACAACCGCTCGGAGGGCCAGCACCCCGAGCAGCACCAAGATGGGAGCCAGGTTGGGGGAGAGCCGCCGCCGCCACTCGGGCCGCCAATGCACGAGCAGCGGCACCACCGTCCCTACCAGCACCACCAGCCAGAGCACCAGCCACCCGCCGCTGAGCACGCGGGTGAGCACGCCACCGAGCGTCACGAAGAAGAGTGCAATCAGGACCAGCTCCAGGATGATGAAATAGCGATCGGCTTCCAGCAATTTCTCGTCCGTCGCCATGGCGTCCTGGCGCGGCCGGGCCAGCAAGAGGATGAGGGCGCTGGCGCCGCTCAGGCCAGAGGCCAGGAACAGGCCACCGAGGGTCCAGGTGTCGCTCCAGACCGGTTGGTTACTGACCGCCAGCAGCACGCCCGTGTAGGCAGAGACGAAGACCGCGAAGAGCGCTCCCACCACCATGACGGCCCGGCCCACCAGGGTACCGCCCACCCGTGACAAGCGGGGCAACAGCGCGGGGGTCGAGCGCGTTTCTCCCAGCGCGACCACGAACATCACGGTGCTGAAGATCCCGTAGATGAGCAGCGCCCAGGCGCCCACCGACATCGGAGACCAGGACTTAAAGGCCAGCCCCGCGGTGCGGCTGTCGATCAGCATGTGCCAAAAGCGCGTCGGCTGCCCCAGGTCGAGCGTCAGGAGGATGGGACAGACGAGCAGCAGCGGCCAGCTGATGAAGAAGGCCAGCCGCGAAGCCGGCAGATCGCGGGCGTCGCCCCACAGCCGGAGCATGGTCCCCATGACGTAGGCGCCCCCGCTGAGACCGGCAGCCACGAAGTAGGCCAGGATGTACCACTCCCAGTGGGGCGCGGCGACGAAATGCTCGGTCAGCATCAGGCGCGCTCACCCCGGCGGCGGAAGGCGACCAGGCCGCCGATGGCTGCCAGCACCGCGGTGACCGCCACCGTGAGGTAGCCGGGAACATCGTTCCGGCCGGGCAGCACCGCGCTCTCGGCGTTGGGCAGCGCGTAGGCTTCCGGCTTGTCGGTGAGCAGGAAGAAGGCGTGCAGGCCGCCGTACTCCGTGTCCCCATAGATTCGGGCCTGGGTGACGCCTTGCGCTTGCAACGCCTGCACCCGATCGGCCGCCATCTTGCGCAGGTCGGCCAGGTTGCCGAACTTGATCGATTGGGTCGGACAGGCCTGCGCGCAGGCGGGCATCTTGTTGTTCTGCAGGCGGTCGTAGCAGAACGTGCATTTCTTGGCCGTGCCGCTCTGGGAGTCAAAGCCGATGACGCCGTAGGGGCAGGCCGCAATGCAGTCGCGGCAGCCGTTGCACACGTCCTGCTGGATGTAGACGGTGTCGAACTCCGTTCGGATGATGGCGTCGGTGGGGCACACCTCCAGGCAGCTGGCGTTGGCGCAGTGCTTGCAGACGTCGCTCATCATCGACCAGGCGATCGGCTTGTCCGGGTTGGAGGTGGCCTGCTCGACGAAGCGCACGTGCCGGAAGTTCCGCTGGTCGAGTTGGCCCGTGTTGTCGTAGCTGTCCCGGAACTGGATGGGGTTGTCGGGCAGCTGGTTCCACTCCTTGCAGGCCACCTCGCAGGCCTTGCAGCCGATGCAGAGGGTCGTGTCGGTGAAGAAGCCTACGGGTGTAGCCATTCAATTCCCCAACAGGTTTGGCGTGATCTTGGTGAACCCGCGCTCGCGGGCGAACAGGTCGAGGGGAAGGCAGGCCAGCTCGTCGACCACCGGCACGGCGGCCGTGTCCTGGCGCAGGTCGAAGGTCAGCAGGTATTGTTGGCAGGCCTGGCAGGCGTCGATCCGGACGTGCGGGAATTGGGCTTCCTCGCGATAGATCGGCATCTGGTTTCCAGACCGTTCGCCACACCCGGCGCAGACCATTCGGCTGAACACCCAGGTCCGGCCGCACCGGGAGCAGAGCAAGTAGCGGGAACCGGTGACCAGCGCCTCCCCGGTGACGGCAAAGTAGCTCAACTGGGGCAGCCCCCCACAGG
>DASPZT010000412.1:0-9310 GCA_035636135.1 Candidatus Limnocylindria bacterium
GCTCCGCCACCATCCCGCGCTGCGTCACCCAGGTCACCACGCGATCGAGCTCGCCCAGGTATTGGTCGTATGGAATGTAGTCGGGACTGCTGGGCGGCAGATGGGCGGCATCGGCGGAGATGGAGAGCCGAACCAGGTTGAAGCCGGCCGCCTGCAGGCCGTCCAGGTCGCGCTCCGCGTGCTGATAGTTCATCCGTCCCAGGCCATTCGCATCCCCACCCGCGAACCGGCCGTAGACGGCGTCGGCGCCTTTGACGGTGAACGGTCGCCCGGCCGGATCCAGGATGCGGTTCCCGCTGACATGGAATCCCGAGCCCATCAGCGAGGTGGTGGAGGTGGTGGTCCCGGGGGCCGTGGCGATCGGTTGCGATGGTCCCACACACGTTTCCAGGACAAGGACGCCGGTGAGGCTCGCCAGGATCAGCCGGTGCTGGCGCCCGGTCACTGTGAGACCCCTGAGCAGGCCTCTAGGCCTCGGCGATCACCACGGCCTCTCTCCCGATCGGCGCCCGCCGGTGGCCGTTGCCGCTCGGGAGATGAGACGTGACCGTTTCCGCGCCACCGGCGGCTCGGTAGGCCGCGTTCGCCTCCAGCATGGCTGCCAGGAGGCGTGGCCAGTACCCGGCGGCCGCGGCGGACGCTACCAGGGCACTGGTGTCCTTGGGGAAGCACTTCCCCCCGAACCCGCGCGCCTCGGGGAGCACGAAGGTGTGGCTGCGGCCGATCCGGGGGTCCTGGAGCCACAGTTCCCGAAGTTCGTTGTAGTCCACCCCGAACAGCTGAGCCAGGTCATAGAACTCATTGGAGAAGGTGACCTTCATCGCCAGGAAGCACGTGTCCATGTACTTCGTCAGCTCGGCGGTGGTGGAGTCGGTCTGCCAGATAGCCAGCTCGGCATTAAGCGTCGTCTTGTACAGGTCCGCGACGCCGTTGGTGTCCCGTTGATCGCCTCCCAGCACCACCCAGCCCATGCGCCGGGAGTTGGCGAAGGCGTGATCGGCGCTCTCGCCCCAGAACTCCGGTTGGAAGACAAGCCGCTTGCTAGAGGCCGCCCGGAGCCGCGCGGTGGTCCCTACGGCAACGGTTGAGCGCAGCACAATGACGTCGGATTCGAGCCAGTCGACGACCTCCTCGACGATCGTGGTGTCGCACGACCCGTCCGGCTGCTGGTTGGTGGGGACGGCCACAAAGGCATAGTCGCAGCGCTTGACGGCTTGCTTGGACCCAACTCCCAGGTGGGCGTCGTAGATCACGGCCTGCGGGAAGAGCTGGTGCAGGTTCTTCCCCGCCGCTCCGTAGCCGACGATTCCTACAGTGGTGTTGTGCACGCCTGAGGCAGATTATCGGCAGCCGGGTGCCTCTTTCCCATGGGACAAAACGGCAGGGCCGTTTGGATCTGTCCTCCCCGCTGGGACTCCCCGTAAGATGGGGACGATGGTGTCACTCAGCGTGCTACTAGTAGACGACAACGCCCTGTTTCGTGATGGGATCGCCGACATCCTGGAGGCCGATGGCCGCTTCGAAGTCGTTGGCCAGGCGTCCCGGGGTGACGAGGCGGTGGCCGCCGCCGGCCGGCTCCATCCGGACCTGATCCTGATGGACCTGCGCATGCCGGGCATGAGCGGCGCCGAGGCCATCCGCCGGATTCGTGCCCAGGACCCGGCCGTCCCAATCGGCGTGCTGACCGTGTTCGAGACGCAGGAATCGGCGCAAATCGCCCTGGACGCCGGCGCGACCGGCTACCTGGCCAAGGATTCGACGCCGGCGGACCTCTGCGAGGCGGCCGCCGTCATCGCCCAGGGCAGGCGGAATTTCGACGCCTTTCCGCGGCCAGCCCACCCCGAGCGCGGCGCCGGGTCTTCGAATCTGCTCGCGCGTCTCACCGCGCGAGAGGTCGAGGTGCTTCGTGCGCTGGCGACGGAGGCGACCAACGAGGCCATCGCCCAGCGCCTGGGAATCAGTCCCCGGACCCTGCGCATCCACATCAGCCACACCTATCGCAAGCTGCAGATCCATGACCGCGCGCAGGCGGTCATCGTCGCCATCCGAGCCGGGCTGGTGGAGATACCGTAGCCCGACTCCCACGAATACCTAACATAGAGCGACGTATGCATCCGGACACGCTTGCTGTCCACGCGGGTGAGCCGCCGCTCGACCGGCAGGACGCGCCCGTGGTGCCCGACATCACCGTCGGCTCGGCCAGCGCCTACCGCGACCTGGAGTCACTGGACGCGGCCATGGCCGGCCACCGCGGGTATGGGCGTTGGGGAACCCAGAACCACCGCCAGCTGGAGCAGGCGGTAGCCGCGCTGGAGGGGGTCGGCGTGACCGGCAGGGTGGAGGCCCTCGCGGTCGCCTCCGGCATGGCCGCCATCGCGACCACCATCCTCACCGAGACCACGAGTGGTGACCACGTGGTTGCGGCCCACGATTGCTACGGCACCACGGTCACCTTCCTGCGGGACGACATCGCCCGGTTCGGGATCGTAACCACCCTGGTCGATATGCAGGATCTAGACCAGGTTCGGGCGGCGATGACGCCGCGGACGCGTCTCGTGTTGTGCGAGATCTGTACCAACCCGCTGATCCGGGTGCCCGACCTGGAAGCGCTGGCCGCCATAGCCCATGAGCGCGGCGCCCTGCTGGTGGTCGACAACACGGTGCCGACCCCGGCGCTGAGCCAGCCGTTTCGTTGGGGCGCCGACGTCGTCATTCACAGCGCCACCAAAAACTTGAGCGGCCATGCCGACGTGGTCGGTGGCGTCGTCCTGGCACGCCCGGCCTGGCTGGAAGGGGCGCGGGCGCTGGCCCGGACTTTCGGCCCCAGCCTGGGACCGTTCGAGGCCTGGCTCGCCCTGCGGGGCGTTCGGACCCTGGCCGTTCGGATGGCGCGACACACGCAGAATGCCCTGGCGCTGGCTCGCTTCCTCGAGGAGCGGCCGGCGGTCTCCCGTGTGTACTATCCGCAGCTGGCCAGCAGCCCATTCTGCCAGCGGGCACAGCGTCTGCTCCCGCAGGGCGCCGGCGCGCTGCTGTCCTTCGAGCTGCGGGGCGGGCTGCCGGCAGTCGAGCGCATGCTGAGCCGGCTGAAGTTGATCCGGCTGATGCCCAGCCTCGGCCATGTGGCCACTACCCTCAGCCATCCCGCCTCAACCTCGCACCGGGGGCTGAGCGCTGATGACCGGCGCCGAGTGGGAATCCAGGACGGGCTGGTCCGCTGCTCTGTCGGGCTGGAGCAGATCGATGATCTGACCGCCGACCTGGAGCACGCGCTGGCTGGCTGAGCGGGCCTGCTCCGAAGACTCTTTCCCGGCCTGGATCGTGGCGGGGCCGGCGATGGTGCCGCCAGCCCCTCTCGGCGTCTAGACGGTCTTTATTACGTATGTGCCGGCAATCTTGTCGTGCCAGCCCTGCTTGTTGGGGTCGAAGGCCACCCAGATCACCCCGATGAAGATCACCAGGAAAGATATGATCAGCCCGACGTAGCGCAGGAGGCCTTGCACCAGGTCCAGATTTGACCCATCGGTGCGGACGACCCGCAGGTTCAGGATTTTCATCCCGGGTGTCTGCCCCGGCCAGGGGCCCATGGCCGACCAGAAGTAGACGAAGTAGATGATGCCCAGCACCAGCTGAATGCCACCTCGAGCCGACGTGTTCCCGCGAAAGAGGGCCGCCACGACACTGGTGACGATGCCGAGGATGATCGCATCGATGATGTAGGCCACAACCCGGATCCAGAATCCGGCTTTTGCCCCTGAGACCGCGGGCGTCATTGCGGTTGCCATAAGAACCCCCTGGAAAATGACTGGCCGACGAATTCGGCGGCAGTATAGCGCTTCGCGGGCTGGCCGGGCCAGATTCGGAATCTCGGCTCGTCGGCCGTCGTCAGTAGAATTGGAGGCCATGCCCGATCGAGCCCTCTCTGTCGTGGAGAACGTGCCCGACCAGTCCATCCTGGACCGGATCGGTAACACGCCCCTGATCCGGGTCCGGCTGCTGGAGAAGGAGTTCCGGCACATCACCTTCTATGCCAAGGCCGAGTGGTTCAACCCCGGCGGGTCGGTCAAGGACCGGGCGGCCTTGCGGATGATCGAGGAGGCTGAGCGGACGGGTGAGCTGACCGTGGAGAAGATCATCCTGGACTCCACCTCGGGCAACACCGGGATCGCCTATGCGCTGATCGGGGCGGCCAAGGGCTACCGGGTGAAACTGGTCATGCCGGAGAACGTCAACGAGGAGCGGCGCGAGATCGTGAAGGCGTTCGGTGCCGAGGTCATCTTCACCCCCGCGCTGGAGGGCTCGGATGGCGCCATCCGGGAAGCCCACCGCATCCGGGAGGACGACCCGGGCGCCTACTTCATGCCCGACCAGTACAACAATCCGTTCAACTGGCGGGCCCACTTCGACACCACCGGTCCCGAGATCGTGCGGCAAACCCAGGGCGAGCTCACCCATTTCGTGGCGGGCATGGGCACCAGCGGCACCCTGATGGGAGCCGGCCGCTTCCTGAAGAAACACAACCGCGACATTCGCCTGGTCGCCGCTGAGCCCGACGATGCCCTGCATGGCCTGGAGGGGCTCAAGCACATGGGGAGCTCGATCGTGCCCGGCATCTACGATCCCAGTCTGGCCGACGAGAAGATCAGCGTCCCCACCGAACCGGCCTGGGAACTGGCCCACGACCTGGCCCGGTCCGAAGGCATCCTGGTGGGCAATTCCTCGGGAGCTGCCCTCTATGCCGCCCGGGAGGTGGCCCGCCGCACCTCGGAGGGCGTGTTCGTCATGGTCTTCCCGGACGGCGGCGACCGCTACCTCAGCTCGGGGCTCTACCGCCGGAAGTAGACGATTGACGCTGCGTGTCCCGGGTCCAGTGATGGACGCTGTCGCCCAGCATCTGGAGGCCGGGTATCCCAACGAAGCCTGCGGCGCCCTCATCGGCCGCGCCGGCGACCGGACCCAGCCCCACCAGGCTCTGGAGTTCCGTCCCATGCGGAACACGGTCACCGAGCGCCCCTGGGATCGTTACGTCCTGGACCCCCTGGAGCAGTTGCAGGTGCAGAAGGACGCGGAGACCCGCGGGCTGGAGATCATCGGGTTCGTCCACAGTCATCCCGACCACCCGCCGCGGCCGTCCCAGTTCGACACCGAGCATGCCTGGCCCTTTTACAGCTACGTGGTGGCGGCGGTGGCCCAGGGCAAGATGGCGGAGGCGCGGGCCTGGCGGCTGGATGAGGGGACGAAGACGTTTCGCGAAGAGCCGCTCACCATCGACTAAGAACGCGCTAGTCGGGGCCAGCCTCGATCAGTTCGACCAGCATCTGGTCGCGGAGCATCATGAAGCAAATCTGCCGGCCATTGAACGCCACCGCCGGCGTCGGCCGAGCGAGCGGCAGCCCGCCCCGCTCCCGCAGCTGTCGCAGCTCCGTCTGGAAAGGGTCGGCTAAGAACGCCTGATGATAGATGCGGACGCCTCGTGCCAGCCAGTCCTTGAGGACGGTCGACCCGGGGAGCTGCTCCACGACCTCGAGCCGTGGTCCGGGACCGCGAAGGAAAACGCCTCTGATCCCCTGCCCCACGTCGGTGAACGGCTCGCCGGCGGCCGCGTAGCCCAGGCTCGACAGCGCCTCGACATCCGCGGCCAGGTCAGCCGAGGCGACCCCGAGATGATGAAAAGTCAGCCCGCCCACCGGGGGATCCTCACCGCGACCGACGCCGCACCGGCTGGCAGCCACCACGTCCACAGCCGCCATCCCGGGGTGCGGTCCGAAGACAGGTCCGTGCCCAGCCACCCGAAGAGTGACCTTCCATCCGCCTTCGTCATCGCTTCTTTCCGGGTCCACAGGCGGTAGAAGGCGGGCAGGCCCGACGCCCGCTCCCCCGAGCGCAGCTGGATCGCTTCCGCCGGGGCGAAGAATCGCGAAGCCAGGCCACGCCAGTCCATATCGGTCCGAAAGCGCTGCACGTCCGCCCCCACCTCACCGGTCCGGGTCACCGCATAGAGAACCTGCTCGCCGGAGTGGGACAGGCTGAAATGCAACGGCGCCCGGCCGGCGGACGAGGCCACGATGGGCTTCCCGTTTGGCAGCCGGATCAGCCGGACGGCGCCGGGCGCTGTTCCCAGGTAGCGGCCAAGCAAGAGGCGAAGCTGGCCGCGGCCGACCAGAAAACGCCGCCGGTCGGTGGGGGAGGGGAGAACCCGGGTCCGGTGGAGCTCATCGGCGTTCAGGAGGGTGGCCAGGGCGGCGAGCCTGGCCGGTGGCCGGCGGAGCGACCCGATCCAGACGTGCACTTCGTCATCCCCCAGCTCGGTCCAAGCGTGGTCCGGACTGGTCTGGACCTCGACGGTCCGTCCCCCGTCTGTCGCGACCACCCAGCGCCTCACGTGCGGATCGGCTTCAGCTTCCGGTAGAACTCCACCGCCGAGGCGTTGGGACCCAGGGGCACCCCACAGGCTGCCACCGGCCGCGCCGGATTGCCCTGCACCAGCGTCATCGCCGCCACGTTGCCGGAGACCACACTCCCCGCGGCGACCACGGCACCCCGGCCGATGGTGACGCCGGGCAGGATGATCGCGCCCGGACCGATGAAGACCTGGTCCTCGATCCGGACGGAGAACGTCGCGCCGGCCAGCAGGTGCGGAGTCACGTCGTTGAAATGGGCGATGATCATGCTGCGCACGCCGAGAAAGACGTCGTTGCCGATCGAGATCAGCTCCGGGCGCATGGTCTCGATGATGACGTCGGTGCTGATGAAGACCCCGGTGCCCAGGTGGACGCCCCGCCAGCGATGCAGGCGCACCCGCAGGCCACTCCCTCCGGGAAGGAAGAGCGCCAGCGCCTGGAGGACGCGGATCTTCACAGCATGCATCGTGGGCCTACCGCTGGGCGCGCGTCCCCGCTGGCAGCTTCCGGCGGATCATCCCCTCCAGCTCGCCGAGCGTGCTGAACGCTCGGAGCTGATCGAGCTCATCGTCATCGAAACGAATGCCAAAGCTCTCCTCGATTCCAAAAATGACATTCACGTGGGAGAGCGAGTCCCAGCCGGGAATATCGGCATAGCGCGTGTCCAGCGCCAGCCGGAGGTTGGGCACGCGGAACAGCTTCTGCACGATCCCGACCAGCGTCGGCTGGACCGTTCCGAGCTCGCTCTCCCCATCGGGCTCCGCCGCCGGCAGACGGCCGGCATCGAGGGGAAACACGCTCATCAATCCCAGTATAGGAACGCCTCTCTGGCATCCGGGATGAGATTGTTCTCCGTTCGCGTGGGGCGGACCTCCCAACGCATGCCGCTTTGTCCCAGGCCGGGGCGGATTGCCCAGCACAGGCAGGACAACGCGACTGAGCGGGGCTTGACTCTCACCTTGCGGCGATCCGTGCCGGTCGCCGACACTCGTGGTGTGGAGCATGGAGTCCTCCAGACACCGGGATTCGACCGGTCTCTGGAGCTGGCCGCCGGCTGCCGAGAGCGCGGGCATCTCGAGGAGGCCTACAGCTGGCTGCGGCAGGCGGCTCCCAGCGCCGACGGCCTCCTCGACCGGCAGGCTGCCGCGCTGGAGCTCGCGCGACTGAGAGCCGTCGCCAAACCCGCCGCCAGGCGGCACGCGCGGGTGGCCGTGGCCGGCAGCTACACGACCACCCAGCTGGCGCGGCTGGTCGGCCTGGCGGCCTTCCAGGCGGGCATTGACGTCGAACTCTACGAAAGCCAGTACGGCCAGTACAGTCAGGACCTCCTCGACCCGGGGAGCGCCCTGTACGCGTTCCGTCCCGAGGTCGTCGTCCTCGCCGTCCACGAGGGCGCCCTCCAGCTGCCGGCGCTCAGCGACCAGCCGGAGGCGGAGGTTGACACGGAGCTGCGGCGCTGGCAGCAGCTCTGGTCGCTCGCCAGGGAGCGGGCAGCGGCGCGCGTGATCCAGCACACATTCGCGATCCCCCCGGCGCAGCCGCTCGGACACCTCGCCGGCCGGTTGGGCTCGCGGTATGCAATGGGGCAGCGGCTCAACGCGCGGATGATGCGGGACGCCCCGGCCGACGTGGCCTTCGTCGACTGCGATCGGCTGGCTTCGTGGTACGGAAAGCGGGCCTGGTTCGACGACCGTTACTGGTACCTGACCAAGCAAGCGCTGGCCCCGGACGCGCTCTGGCTGCTGGCGACGCACACCGCGGCGGTGCTGGCCGCCACCCTGGGCCTGGCCCGGAAATGCGTGGTGCTCGACCTGGATGGAACGCTGTGGGGCGGCGTCATTGGCGAGGACGGCGTGAGCGGGATCGCGCTGGGCGGCGGCCCGGCCGGAGACGCCTACGCCAGCTTCCAGTCTTTCCTGCTCGGCCTCAAGCACAAGGGGATCCTGCTCGCGGTCGCCTCCAAGAACAACGACGCCGATGCCCGGCTGCCGTTCCAGCAACATCCCGACATGCGCCTCCACCTCGATGACTTCGCGGTCTTCAAGGCCAGCTGGGCGGACAAGGCCACTACCCTGCGGGCGATTGCCGGCGAGCTGGGCCTCGGCCTCGACAGCCTGGTCCTGGTCGACGACAATCCCGCCGAGCGGGCGCTGGTGCGGGAATTGCTTCCCGAGGTCGAGGTGATCGACCTGCCGGCGGATCCGGCCGGTTACGTGCGCGCCCTCGCCGACTACCCTGGGCTGGAAACGGTGGCCCTCACGGAGGAGGATGCGCGCCGTACCGACCAGTACCGGGCCCGGCGGGAGGCCGCGCAGCTGGCGCAGTCGGCCGGCAGCCTCAAGGAGTTCCACCGCGGCCTGCAGATGTCGGCGCGGGTGGCCCCGTTCGACGACTTCCACCTGCCGCGCATCGCGCAGCTGATCGCGAAGACGAACCAGTTCAACCTGACCGGCCGCCGGCGCGGGCTGCCTGAGCTCGACGCGCTGCGTCAGGAGGCAGCCTACATCCATTTGTCCCTTACGCTGCGGGACCGCTTCGGCGACCACGGCCTGGTCGGCGTCCTGATCGCGCGCCAGGAGGACGACGCCGCCGTCATCGACACCTGGGCGATGAGTTGCCGCGTCATCGGCCGCACCGTCGAGGCCGAGATGCTCAAGCACCTCTGCCAGGCGGCCGCCGCCCGCGGATGCCGCCGCCTACGGGGAACCTACGTTCCCACGACCCGCAACCAGCTGGTGAAAGACCTGTTCGCAAGCTTTGGCTTCCAGCTGGTGGGGGACCAGGACGGCACCACCACCTGGGAGTACGACCTGGTCCGCCAGGGCCCTATCCAGCACGACGTCATCGCCGACTGGGCGAAGGCGGAGCTCGCGCCGGCGGCGTTCGCGGGAGAGCGGGCAGCGGCATTG
>DASPZT010000413.1:0-4044 GCA_035636135.1 Candidatus Limnocylindria bacterium
GCGTAGAGCTGGGAGTGCGGGTGCTCCAGCGAGGCGCCGGCTGGGCGCCCGTGGTTGTACAGGATCAGCACGTACTCCAGCGCCGGGTTGCGCTGGTGCGCGTGGTAGCGGTCCAGGTAGGACTGCACGATCTCCTCCACCTGGTGGCGGGGCAGGAGTGGGGTGGGGGCACGATGGTCGGGACTGCTGATCAGCACCTCGCAGGCCCCGATCGCATCCCGTTGCTCGAAGACCCCGTCGTGGGCTGTCTGCCCATCGGGCTCCAATCGGAAGGCGGCGTAGAGATTGGGGACCACCCGCAGCCACCAGCCCGGACCATTGGCCGCGCTGCCCGGCTCCCGATAGGCCAGCACCTCGGGCGGGGTCATCTTCTCGTTCCCTGGACAGAATGGACAGACGTCTTTGGCCGCCACGGCGTCCCGGGGCGCCTGAGTGAACGAATCGGGCCGCTTGGCTCGCTCGGTGGCGACAGCCACCCAGCGTCCGGTGATCAGGTCCTGGCGGAGTTGGGGCACGGCATTTCCTTTACGTGAGGCAGCGGGAGCCTCATTATCCCAAAGGTGGATTTGCCCTCCAAGCTTTCGCCGATTGCCACCTTCTCGATCGCGGCGGCCGACCCGGAGGCCCACGAGTGCGGGGTCGCGGTGGCTTCCAAGTTCCTGGCGGTGGGGGTGATGGTGCCCTGGGCCCAGGCCGGCGTGGGGGCTGTGGCCACCCAAGCGTGGGCCAACCTGTCGTACGGACCGGACGGCCTCCGGCTACTGGCGGAAGGGGTGGCTCCGGCGGAGGTGATCGAGCGGCTGACGCATGCCGACGCCATGGCTTCCCACCGCCAGGTCGGCGTGGTCGACATGCAGGGCCGGTCGGCGACCTTCACCGGAGAGCAGTGCATGCCCTGGGCAGGCGGCCGGACCGCGCCCGGGGTGGCGGTCCAGGGCAACATCCTAGTCTCGGAAGAGACGGTCGCCACCATGCTCGCCGTGTTCCAGGGCACCCCGGGCCGCCTGGCTGCCCGGCTGCTGGCGGCGCTCTCCGCGGGAGACCAGGCTGGCGGCGATAGCCGGGGCAGGCAATCCGCGGCGCTGCTGGTGGTCAAGCCGGAAGCCGGCTATGGCGGGTTCAATGACCGGTACCTGGACCTGCGGGTCGATGACCATCCCGATCCGGTCGTTGAGCTGGGCCGAATCTTTGTCCTGTGGCAGCTCTATTTCGAGAAGGCCCTGGCCAGCGAGCTAATGCCCATCGATTCGGCACTGGCGGCCGAGCTCCGGCGCGGGCTGCGGCAGCTCGGCTACGATCCCGGGCCCGATGGTGAATGGGACGGCAGCGCGCAAGCCGCCTTCGCGGCCTTCGCCGGCCGGGAAAACCTGGAGGAGCGCGTGCGCACCGATGGGCAGACCGACCGCCGGGTCATCGAATACTTCCGGGCTCGGGTCTCGGCGCCCCTCCCCTAACCCCTCCCCAAAGGGGAGGGGAAGATCTTGAGCCCCGCCCCGGAGGGGAGGGGAAAATCTTGAGCCCCGCCCCGGAGGGGAGGGGAAAATCCTGAGGCCTTCCCCGGAGATCCCGCCGCCGCCTCCGGCTCCTCCCGATGCGGCGATTGCAGACCTGCCGCTCGAGAAGCTCAGCGTCGACGCCGAACGCGCGATGGCCGGTGCGCTCCAGATCGCCATCGATGCCCAACAAGCGTATCTGGGAACCGAGCATGTGCTCCTCGGAGTGCTTGGCCAGGAAAGCTGTGTGGGTGCCATCGCGCTCCAGTCGCTCGGAGTCACGCCAGCGTACGTGACGGCGCGCCTCCCGCCTGGAAAGGGACCGATCACCGCAAGAACTCCGATCCTCACTACTCGCGTCGCGAATGCCCTGATGCAGTCCATCCTGGGATCCGCGGATGCACCAGTGATCGACTCCCGGGTCCTGGTCGATGCCGTGATCGCAGGCGATGGCGTCGGGGGGCTGATCCTGGGCGACGCTGATGTCAATCCCGAGAAATGGCAGGTCGCCACCCTGGCTCTCGGAACAGCGCCGCGGGAGACCGCACTCGACCGGTTTTCGCCCGCCTTTAGGCGTCTGTGGACCCAACGCGGTGTCAGCCGTCTCAGGATGAATCGAGCCGAGGACGCCCGCGCTGACTTTGTGTTGCTGCTGGACTCCGCGACAACCGACGGCGAGGTCGGGATCGCGGCCAACAACCTCGCCTGGACGGACCTGTGTAGTGGGGACGCGGATCGATTCGGCGCGGCATTGGATCTGGCCCAGCGCGCGGCGGCCAAGGTTCCCAATCAACGGTACGTTCGAGGCACTCTGGCCTTCGCGTTGATTGAAAATGGCCGAGTCAGCGAGGGTGTCGACATCCTGGTCGCGGACAGCGTTCAAGGCGAGGACGATGGGGGCACCGCCTCCCGCGCGTGTGTGCTGGCGATCGGCGTCGCCCGCCTGAGCAATCGCCCCTATGCCGAAGTGCTGCTGAATGTTGCGGAAGAGTTAGAACCACGCTCCGCGTTAGCGACCCGCGTCCGTGAAGAGATCACCAAGGCATCCTCCTCAGGGGCGCCGGCATCGGTGACTGAAGGCTCGGTCGTAACCGCGGTGCAGACCCTGAGGTACCATCCCAAGCTGCAGGAGTACGTTTTGGTCCTCACGGGCGTCAGTCGTCGTATCTATGCGACCGCGATAGCGGCTGGTGACGGTGAGCGGCTTCGCTGCCTGATGACAAAGGCAGCGCTGCCCGGCAGGCGGGAATGGATTGAGCTGTTGCTGGCGGCTCTCCGCTCACGAGGCGCACGTCTCAGCGCTATCTCGCTAGACCGTCAGATAGCCCGCACCTCTCGTTGCACGGTTTCAATCAAGGAGGAGGGCGGCGGCTGGGCTTTTGAGGTTAGCCCGTCGGATGCCGCTGTTATGGCGTTAACGACGGGACTACCCATTCGGATCAGCCAGCCGCTGTGGGCACAGTACTCGATGACAGACCCGAGCCTCGACTGGATTGTCACCCGATTCTTTAGGGCGATATTCAGGCGACGGTGAGTGACCGAAACCCCATTACGAGTAGCGGACGCGCGGATCCAGGAACGTGTAGGAGATGTCGACTACCAGGTTGGCGGTGACGATCAGGATGGCCCCGAAAAGCACGGTCCCCATCACCAGTGGAATGTCGAGGGTGAATATGGCGTCGACGGCCTGCTTGCCAATGCCCGGCCAGGCAAAGACCGTTTCGATGACGACCACGCCGGCCAGGAAATACCCCAGGTCCATCCCCAACTGGGTGACGATGACCGTGAGCGCGTTGGGGATGGCGTGCCGGAGCACGACCTGGCGCTCGGTCAGGCCCTTGGCCCGCGCCGTGCGGACGTAATCGGTCTCCAGGATGTCCAGCAGGCAGGCGCGTAGCAGCCGGGCGTAGTAGGCCGCCCCGCCCAGGCCGAGGGTTAGGGCCGGCAGCACCAGGTACTGGGGCGCGAAGAGACCCCCGTATCCCCCGATGGGGAAGATTGGCACCAGGAAGCCAAACACGAACAGAAAAATCAACCCCAACCAGAACGGCGGCGCGGCCAGACCGACAAAGGTGAACACCATGGTCGCCCGGTCCCAGAAGCTGCCCGGCCGGATGGCGGAGAGGATCCCGATGGGCATGCCGATGATGACCTCGAAGAAGACGCCGGCGATGGCCAGCTCGGCGGTCGCCGGGAAGCGTTGCAGGATGGCCGGCAGCACGGGAGCCGCGTAGCGGTAGGAGTAGCCGAAGTCCAGACCGTGGGGCTTGATGATGGGAATGGGCGGTAGGACTCGCCAAATGTAATCGACGAACTGGACGATGAGGGGGCGGTCCAGGCCCAGCTGGTGGTGGATGCTGCGGATGGCAGCCGGCGAGGCGTTGGTGCCGGCGTAGAGGCGGGCCGGATCGCCTGGGACCATGAAGGCGACCACAAACGTGATGGCCGCCACCCCGAGGAGCACAAAGACCATCCAGAGCAGGCGGCGAACGATGTACGCGGTCACGGGTCCGCCGGACCCGCCGGAGAGGGGAGCCGCGGCTCCCCTCTC
>DASPZT010000414.1:0-3344 GCA_035636135.1 Candidatus Limnocylindria bacterium
GCTCCGCATCGTGCGCACTCGACCGGCCGAGGGACCAGGACTGCCGGCCCCGGCCGAGGCGCCGGCCTACTCCTGAGATCGGGCCAGCGGCTGCTGGTCGTCGGCCTGGCGCTGGCGTTGGCCCTCGTCCCGCGGGCCGCAGCGGCGCACGCACTCCTGCTGGGTTCAGACCCGGCGCCGGATGCGCTGCTGGCCGCGCCGCCCGAGGCTATTTCGCTGACGTTTACGGAAGCGGTCATCCCCGTCGGACAGGCGATCAAGGTCTTCAGCCCGACGGGCCGCCAGGTGGGCGGGCCGGCTCGCTCGGTGGGTCACGTGCTTATGGCCCCGGTCATCGCGGCGGAGACCGGGACCTATGTCGTGATCTGGCAGGTGCTGGCCGCCGACACCCACCCCTCGCGAGGGGCGTTTGGCTTCGTGGTGGGCCAGCCCAGCGCGAACCCCTATGCGCCATTGCTCACCGGCGGAGCGATTGGGACGGCCACGCCGCTCGGATTCGGCCTCCAAGTGCTGGCGCGCTGGATGCACTTCCTGGGAGTGGCGCTCACCTTCGGGATCATCGCCTATCAGGTCGTGATCGGGCGGGAGCCACGCCTTCGTCGCCTGGTGGGCGGCGGCCTAGCACTGCTGATCGCCGCGGAACCTGTGGCGCTGGTCGCCCAGCTCGCCAGTCTGTCTTTCGACGGCGACACCGCCATCGCCGTGCTGGCCGCGGGCTTCGGCCGGCTGTTAGGGCTGCGCCTGGCCGTTGCCTTGCTCGTCTGGGCTCTGCTCGCCCTCGACTCGCTCTGGCCTGTGCTGGCCCTGGGCGTGGTGATGGCGCTGATCGATGGCGCGACCGCGCATGCGATTCCAGGACTGCCGGGCGCCGGCGTCGTGCTGGCCGCCATTCACGTATCGGCCATCGGAATCTGGGTCGGCGGGCTAGCGGCCTTCCTGGTGGCGCCAGACCGCCGCTTCTCGCGCTACGCTGTCGCCGCAGCTGCGGTCGGCGTCGGGAGCGGGCTTGTGCTCGTCGTTGCCCACAGGGGATTCCCCCTGACGTTGCCGACGACCGGCTACGGGTGGGCGCTCGTCGTCAAAGTCGTCGCCGTCGGCGCGGCGCTCACGCTGGCGGTGTTTGGGCGCCGCCGGATCGAGACCGGAGTGATGGCCGTCATCCTGGCGGTGGCCGCCGTGCTGGTCTCCTTGCCGCCACCTCGATAAGAATGCGCCCTCGCTTGCGGGGAACAATTTCTCCCCTAAGTTGGAGGGTCAGGGAGGGGGTGTGCCGGCCGCCCTCGCCATCCCCGTATACGAGAGCCACGCGCCCGCGAGCACCGCAAGGGTGACCAGGTAGAACGGTCCCACATGCCCCAGCGTGGCCAGGCCATAGACGTAGTGGATTGGCAGGGCGACCGCGAGTCCCAAGAGGTAACTTCCCATGGGAGTCCATAACGCCCAGCGCTGGCCGCGCCGGATTCCGAACCAGGCAAGCGCCGCGAGGGCGACCCCGTAGATCATGATGAAGGCCGCCAGATTCACCTGCAGGTGGCTGATGTACCGGTACAGGATCGGATTGTCCGCCTGGAGCCCGGCGGCGTTGGTGCCCACCAACTTACCGTTGAGTCCGACCTCGATGAACGTGGTGAAATTCACGACCAGAAAGACGAGCCCGTAGACGAACACCGCCACGCCGGCGGCCGCGATGGCCGTTCCGCCCCAGTTCACCAACCCCTTGTCGATCGCGGGAGCGTCCCCCGACCAGTTGCTGCGCGGCCACTTCACTCCACCTCTCGTTTAGCCAGTGTCATCAGGATACGGCTCGACCGCGGACTTGTCTGTGTCGTGCATCACAGGGCTGCGCGGCGGCCGGACAAATTCTCCTTGCCCTGTCAGACTACTGACACGTGTCGTATCAGACGGCAGTGAGCGGCTGGCACGATTTCTACATCCTGGCGGGGACGGCGTCCGCCACCCTGGTGGGCCTGCTGTTCGTGGGCCTGTCGTTGCACCTGCGGATCGTCGTCACCAGCTCGGAAGTCCGCAGCCTCGCCCGCGTGACGCTGGCCAATTTCGGCGCGGTGCTCTTCGTGGCCCTGTTCATGGTGATCCCGCAGAGTCAGTCGGCAGCCGCCTCACAGCTGATCGGCGCGGGTATGGTTAGCCTGGTCGTCGCCGCACCAAGCCTGATCGCGGCAGGCCGACCCCGGGAATGGACCTTCGAAATGAGCCCGATGCAACGCGTGCGGGTGGTGCTGCGTTTCGGCGTGAGCGCGGTCAGCTATCTGGCCATCATCGTGGCCGGCATCCTCCTGCTGGCGTCGCAAAGCTCGGCGTTCACCTGGCTCCTGATTAGCACCGTCCTCCTTTTGGTCGTTTCCCTGCGCAACACCTGGGACCTCTTAGTGACGGTCGCAGACGTGACGCAGGGAGCGGAAGGGGAAAAGGACTGAGATATCCCACACCCTCTGGGCGAGGGCAGGGAGGGGGTCTCGAGAACGCGAGCGGCGAGGCTGACGCCGCTCCGGGTTGCCTACCTGGTCGTTTCGTCGTAGCGTTGGCGCTGGGAGCATCGGGTTTAGCCAGCGTCAGACAGCTGACCTGAGGAGGTAAGCGATGGCCGGATTGATATCTCGCGGATTCCTTGGGCGTCGGCGGCCGGCCGAGGTGGAGAGTCGCCTTCCACCCGGGCAGTACCTGGTCACCGATTTCCCGGTTCTGTCGGCGGGGCCAACCCCCCATACCCCGCTCGATAAATGGTCCTTCACCATGGAGGGCCTGGTCCGGTCGCCGAAGACCTGGAGTTGGGCGGAATTTCAGAAACTCCCCACGGAGACTTTCACCGTCGACATCAGCTGCGTGACCAAGTGGACCAAGCTCGACACCAAGTGGCTGGGCGTCACCGTCGACACGCTCCTGCAGGCGGTTCAGGTCGATCCGGCGGCGCACTACGTGATGGCGTTCAGCGACGGCGGCTACACCACCAACGTTCCGCTCGACGAGATGGTGCAGGGGCAGGCGTTCGTCGCCTTCCAGTTCGACGACAAGCCGCTGGCCCCCGAGCACGGCGGGCCGGCCCGGCTGGTTGTGCCCCACCTCTACTTCTGGAAGAGCGCCAAATGGATCCGGGGCCTCCGCTTCATGGAGCGAGACCAGCCCGGGTTCTGGGAGTCGCTCGGCTATCACATCCATGGCGATCCCTGGAAGGAGGAGCGGTACAGCGGCGACTGATGGAACAGCCCGTTCTCCAATGGCAGGCGGGGACCGTCACCGCGATTCGGCCCGAAACCCTAAAGACCAAGAGCTTCACGCTCGCGCTCCCGAAGTGGATGGCCCACCGGCCGGGTCAGCACTACGACGTC
>DASPZT010000415.1:0-6421 GCA_035636135.1 Candidatus Limnocylindria bacterium
GCCGCTGTTGGGTCGTGGGATACAGACGGTATCTGTAAGTGCGCAGCAGGGTACGGCGCTGGCCTTCCACGAGCAGCATCATGGGTCTCGCCTATGACAGCTGCAGGTCAAACCTGTGGACTCAATTGGCGCCAGTGACCGGTCACGCCGAGGTCCAGCGGAACCGCCGGTCGGCCAGCGGCGGCGCCGTCTCCACCCGGGCGGCCCGCTGGACCAGCTCCGGCCGGTACTCCTCCTTGAGCCGTAGCACCGCGTCGGCCAGCGATTCCTGAAACCCGTCGCGCCGGAGCAGCAGGCCCGGCTGGCGCACATAGATGGGCTCCAGCGACCGGGCCGTCAGGGTCACCCGGTCCACCGGCGCGACCAGCCGGGCGCGCAACAGCCGCGCCCGCACCCGGACGAACAGGTCCGGCGGTGCCGTCATGGGATAGGCGAAGCGCACGCCCAGCCCCAGCGGACGCTCCCCATCCTGCCCCAGGCCGATCTCCAGCCAGCGCGTCCCCAGCGCGTGGTCGCGGAGCGCTTCGCCCACCCGGTCGCAGAGCCCGCGGACAATGAACTGCAGGGCTTCGAGATTGTCGACCGGTGGATCGAGCGGCATCGCTTCCTGGATCCGCACCGGCGGGCGCCACGGCTGGAGCGGGCGCCGGTCGATGCCGCCGGCCAGGTCGTAGACCGCCAGCGCTTTGGCGCCGAACTGGCGCTGCCAGGCCGCGCGCGAGATAGTGCGAACGGCACCGAGCGTTTTCAGGCCGAGCAGGTCGAGATACTCACCCATGTCCTCGTCCAGCGGCAGCCAGCGGATCGGCAGCGGCGCCAGAAACGCCGCGGTGCCGTGGGGCTCGACGATCCGGGTCGAACTCCAGGAGGTGTGCGCGGCCACCAACCGGCTGACGAAGAGGTTCTCGCCGAGTCCCAAGGCCGCGCCGGCACGAAGCGTGGTCTCCACCTCCACCGCGATCGCCTGCAGCAGGCGGCGGCGGTCCGGCCATTGCAGCAGCAAGCCGTCCAGCTCCAGGAAGAAGGCCCCATCCTGTTCGCCCATCGCCGGGGTGAAGGCATAGAGCGCCGAGCAGAGGGCGCGCCGCACGCGATCGGCTCCGCCGTCTGGGACGGGCAGAAAAATCGCCTCCGGGCAGCGCTGCTGCGCCTGCCGGAGCGGCATCCCCTCCACCACTCCGGCTCGCCGGGCTTCCTCGGAAAGGGCCAGCACGGGGAGACGCTCGGAGGGCTGGCCTCCGATCACGAGCGGCCGGCCTTTGCGCTCGGGATGCTCCTGCCAGGCCGCCACCACCAACGGGTCGGGGGTGCGAACGCAGAGGAACATCAGTAGTGGAGCACCCAGCGCACCCGGCCGACCGGCGGCGCCATCCGATTCTTGACGGTGACTGCCTCGACTTCCAGTCCGGCCAGGTCCCCGTCCGGCCGGAAGACCCAGGCCTTCCGCTCCAGCCCGATGATCAGGCTGGCGTAGTAGCGGACGCTGATGGCCTCCTCCGCGGTCTCGTGGATCAGCAGCACCGTGCAGCCGGCTTCGGCCGCTCGGTGCACCAGATGCGGGAGCTCGGCATCCAGGGCGGCGTCGCGCGGGCGCGGGATATCCAGGCAGACGAAGTCGGCACCGGCCCGGGCGAGCACCCGGGCGCTGTCCATGGCTTCCTTGAGCGAGCGCGGGCGGACGACCAGCAACCGGTCGAGCACTCCGCCCGCTCGAACGATGCCATCCGGGTCTAGCCGGGCCGGGACATCAACATAGACGGCGGTGCCCTGCTGGGTGGCGTAGGCAACGGTCTTTAGGGCCAGCGTGCGTTTGCCCGATCCGCGGGAACCGGCCAGCAGGGAAAGCCGGCCGGCCGGCCAGCCGCCGATGCCGGTTAGGGCATCGACCTCAGGGATTCCTGACGGCCGGGCTGGAACTGTGGGCGGGGCAAGCTGCGGAGCTGCCGCGCCGAAGCGGGAATGGAGTTGCTGCAGGGCATGCTGAAGCCGTTCTGACATGTGAGACAGCCCCGAGATGGGAGGACCGGGAAGGGCGTAGAGGGGAAGCTAGAACAGCCTCGGGAGGAGGATGATAGCGAACATCTGTTCGCTAGTCAACCCCTCGCGATAAGACCTCTTCACCCTTCCCTCGGGGGAGGGCGGGGTGGGATGTCTGGAACTTTTACGCTGGGCGGCGTTGACCGTGCTGCGGCGTGAGCACCTGCTCCTGCGAGGTCTCCGGATTGACCATGACCACCTGGAACAGCTCTTCAAAGCCGCATCCGAAGTGGCGCATCAGGAGCTGCCGGAGCTGAGGGCCAGGCTTGCGAGCCCCGGACTCCAGGGCCGGGATATAGTTCTGGCTGACGCCCAGCGACTGGGCCAGCTCGCGCTGGGTCAACCCGTGCTTCTGTCGCATGGCCCGAAGGCCGGTGGCGCGGACTTCCAAGTTCATGTTCCTATCATAGACCTTCGTGTATATTTGTCAACGCATGTCGCAAAAACAGGCTGGCCAGGGGCGGATCATCCTTCGCGGACTGGAGGCCTACGGCCATCACGGAGACCTGCCGGCCGAGCGCATCCTGGGCGGCCATTTCGTAGTGGATCTGGAGATAGTGACCGACACGGCGAAGGCCGCCCGCAGCGACCGGCTCAAAGACGCGGTGAACTACGTCACGGTGGAAGCGCTCGCCCGCCAGATCATCGAGCGCCGCCGCTACCGGCTGCTGGAAACCCTGGCCGAGCGGCTGGCCGCCGCGCTGCTCAAGCAGGCGGACGTTCAGCAGGTGACCGTGCGGGTGACCAAGCGGCCACCCCTTCCCCACCTGCAGGCCTTCACCGTCGAGATCACCCGCCCGGCCTCCCCCTGAAGAGACCGCGGCGCGCTTTTATGCGCCCGAGCTGAGACCCACGCTGAACATCGCTTCCAGGTCGTGCCGAGAGTAGACCTTGAAGGCAACGTGCGTGCTGGTGCGCTTGATGCCGGGCAATTGCGCCAGACGCGAGGTGACGACGTCGGCGACCGCCTCATGGTCTTTCACGCGGACGATCGCGACGAAATCAAACTCGCCGGTCACCGAATAGGCCTCAGCCACTCCAGGCACGTCGGCCAACTGGGGGCCAAGCCGTGAGATGGCGGCACGCTCGGCCTCGATCAAGACGATGGCGGTGACCATGGCCTCAGTATAGGTTGAGGTATGACGTGACGCACCTCAAACGGCCAGCTTCACGAGCTTCGCGCTTTCATCCCAGAGCCGGTTGGCCAGCGCATCATCCTGGGCGAGGCGGGATGGTGTCTTGGGCTGGTTGTTTTCAAAGTAAAGCCCGCTCTTTCCAGCCACCTCGGGGCTGGCAGCGAGGTACACCAACGTGGCGGCACCGGCCGCAGGACTGATCATGGCAATGCGCTTGGCAATCGCGAATATGGGTCGCGTATAGGCGGGGGCTCGATCCCAGATGTTGGTGGCAACGGCGCCGGGATGCACACAGTTGGCAGTGACTGCGGTCCCCTGCAGCCGCCGGGCGAGCTCGCGGGTGAACAGGACCTCGGCAAGCTTTGATCGCGAATAGGCACGCATGATCTGATAACCATGCTCGAAACCCAGGTCGTTGAAGTCGAGCGTGCCTCCGTAGTGGCCGGTCGAACTGACGGTGACCACGCGCGCCGGTGCGCCTTGGATGAGACGACCCAAGAGGAGATTGGTGAGCAGAAAAGCGCTCAGGTAGTTGACCGCAAACGTCGCCTCGACGTTGTCCTGGGTGACGGTCCGCTTCACGTAGACCGTGCCAGCGTTGTTGACTAGGACATGAAGGCGCTCGTATTTCGCCAGGAACGATTCAGCCAGTGCCCGGACTTGCGCTTGCGAGGCGAGGTCGCAAAGAAGCGCGTCCACCCGAGAGCTGTCCGATCTCGAACGGACGTCACCCACTTTTTCGGCGGTCTTGCGCGGATCCCGCCCCACCATCACAACCCAAGCACCCATGCGGGCCAGGGCCACGGACGCCTCGAGTCCGATCCCACTGGTAGCTCCGGTGATGAGGACCGTCTTGCCGGCCAGGTCTTCCATGGACCCCAGAGTGTAGCTGCCGGCGATGGCCCACTCGCGTCGTCCACCATCGACAATGGGGTCGTGCGCAGAGGCATGGCGGCGATCGGCAGCGCCGTCTTCTTTGTGCTGGCGCCGGGTGTGGTCGCCGGCCTTGTACCCTGGTGGCTCACCGGCTGGCGCACCAGCGAACTCCCGCCGTCCTGGCTACCCATGAGGATCGTTGGAGCAGCGCTCATCGCTGGCGGCTTGATCACCCTCGTCCGAGCATTCGCCCGGTTCGTCAGCGAGGGTGTCGGCACGCCTGCGCCCGTCGCGCCGACGCAACATCTGGTGGTTGGCGGACTCTATCGGTACGTGCGCAATCCGATGTACCTGGCGGTGCTGGCGTTGATCGTTGGCCAGGCGCTCATCCTGGGCCGATTGGAGCTCCTCCTCTACGCCGGGATCGTCGCCCTGGCGTTCATCACGTTCGTTCGCGTGTACGAAGAGCCGACCCTCCGGGCGAGGTTCGGACCGCAGTACGATGCCTACCGTCGTGCCGTGCCCGGCTGGTGGCCGCGCCGCCACCCCTGGGAGCCCACGGCTGACCACCGGCCTAGCTCAGGGGACTGAGACCGGTCCTCTTGCCTTCTGCTCGGTCAGCGCTCGCCGTCGTCGAATGGTTCGCGTCGTCGTGATCGCGAGCAAGGGGATCTGGCAGACGGCGTAGATGACGTGCACCGTGTAGTGCGATGCGGTCTGTTCGGGCCTGAAGGGCAGCCATCCCAACGGGAAGACGCTCAGCCCGCCGCCCACAAGGTTGATGGCCGCGTAGGCGGCTAGCGCCACGAGGGCACCCGTGGAATCTGTGCTGACCCACCAGATGGCGAGTCCGGCGACCGCGGGCAGCATGAAGAGGTCTCAACCCGAAGAGGCCAGGGACGCGATGAAGCTCGTGCACCCAGAGACCGAACCACGAGATCGCAGCGAACAGGACTACCCGGTCAGTACCCGTCACGTGATTGCTGATTGCGAGACCTGTGACTGGGCGCCGCGGAATCCATAGTGGCGATGGCGGGAAGGCCGGGATTCGAACCCGCTATCGGGAACCTACGGGCTCCGGATCTCCTAGTGCGTTGCTCTAGCTGCTTATGGTCCAGAAGCCGCCAGCACCATTCCAGATTAGGACGCTGTTCCGCAGCAGGTTGCGTCCCAGAAGGGCCACCACAGGCTGAGGCGGTGTTGTGGTGATTGTCTGGCCAGCCAGATTCATACCGACAACCTGAAGATCCACCGTCCAGCCCAACAAGGCGTGTTCTCGTCAGCGGCCCAATTCATCACGGATCGGGCAGAAGAGCACAATTGCAACGATGGCCACGACCCGACGAGCCGACATGTTCACCGCGGACGGCAAGCCGTCTGACGACGACCCGCGTGAGAACGGACCAACGTTGGGCGACGAGCGCACGACGCTGGTCGAAGCCCTGCGCTGTCAGCGCCTCACGTTGGAGATGAAATGCTCAGGTCTTGATGCGGAGGCTATGGCGCGGCGTTCCGTCGAGCCGTCGACGATGTCGCTCCTGGGGCTGGTGCGGCACCTGGCCGAGCAGGAGCGAGGGACGTTCCGGGTGATGATGGCGGGACAGGACGTTCCCCGGCTGTTCTGTTCCGACACCGATCGTGACGGTGATTTCGATGGTGCTGTTCCCGACCCGCAGGTGGTTGCGGAGGCGTGGGACCTATGGCGTGCGGAGGTGGACTTCGCGACGCGGTTCGTGGCCGAGGCGCCCAGTCTCGACATTACCAGTGACGATCCCTTGAATCAGCATGGCAGCGGTGGAGGGCCGATGTCGCTGCGCGAGGTGCTGGTCGGAATGATCGAGGAGTACGCCCGCCACATGGGTCACGTCGACCTGTTGCGCGAGCGGATCGACGGACGCGTAGGCCAGTAACTCGTTCAACCAACTCTCAACTCACCCACGGATTGGGCAGGTGAGCCGAAAATGCTTTCCCCGGGAATCTTTCCGACTCGGCCAACTGTTCGCGGCCGGCCGGGCATGATCGCTGTACAAGTCGTTCGGACGGTCTACTCTCAAAGTGTCATCGTCATGCGTTACATGAGTGGCTCCTAGCCCTGAAGCGGGCTAACCTTGCTCGTCTACCCCATCGGCGGTACTCTTGCGCAATGCGACCCCTTCGGTATTCCATCAACGTCACATTGGACGGGTGCTGCGATCATCGTGCAATAATCGCGGACGAAGACTTGCATCGTCACGCGGTCGAGAACTTCGACCAGGCCGATGCCCTCCTCTTTGGCCGGGTGACTTACGAAATGATGGAGGCAGCGTGGCGGCCGCCGGCGCGGACGGGAGCGAGGCCTGATTGGATGGAACCCTTCGCCCGGACGATCGACG
>DASPZT010000416.1:0-2564 GCA_035636135.1 Candidatus Limnocylindria bacterium
CGCACCGGAGGGCAGGAAGGTGACCAATGCCTGCGGCGGCAGCTCGGCTTCGGGCCGGGCTCCGCCGCACAGAGGTCTTCGGAATTGCCGGATGCCGGGCCTGGAAGCGGCATTACGCCAATTTCCCACCGTTCGGGCCGACCGGAAAATCCCATCGGCATCACTAGGTGTAACTGCCCTTAATACATCGCAGTACCATTTCACTCGGTCTGTCGGCCGAGTGAATTCACGCGCCGATCCTCGGCTAATGGCGTCACTATTGTTGACGCCTATGGTTTTCGCCCGCCTAGTGGCGGAGATTGTCGGCCCAAGGGCGTCGTGAAGCCCGTGGTGGCCTGACCCTCCGTCGACTTCGAGGTCGGGGAATCAGCGTCTACCTGTATCAACACGGCGTCGTGCCCTGCCCGTAAGTCACGAAGAATCCGGTGGCGACGCTTGGGCACGCGTAGCCGATTTGTGCTGCGCCATCTTCTGGAGGTTCGGCGCATGCGCATTACAGGCATGCCAGCATCCGGCAGCACTTGTCGTCGCTGAAAAAAACTTGGCGCATGGGTCTTGCGTCACACGGAAGTATATCTTACGGTCTGTTTACCGCATTAATCCGCAATTACGCGAAAGTAAAGCTTCCGTTCTTGGCGGTGTGCGAGCAGAGATTGTATACAGGATCCAAAGGCAAGGAGATGAGGTTGCATACAGGATCCAAAGGCGAAGGAGTGGACGTGACAGACACGGTATCCCCCCAAGGGTCGGTCGCAAGCTACCGGCTGATCAGAAACGACACCGGGCGGGTCTTCCGCGTCGGTGAAACCCCCAAGCAGCTTCTCGGCTACCCCCGGTGGGTGGTGATCACGGCGGCCTGGGCGGTCATGTGCCTGTCCGGGCTGGTCGAGTACACGTGGGGCGCGCTGAGCGGTTCGCTGCAGGCGGCACACCACTGGGGAACCGCCCCGGTTTTCTGGCTGTTCTCGTTCTTCGTGATCTTCGAGTCGTTCGTCCAGATCGGAACCGGTTTCCTTCGCAACAAGGGATACCTGCCGGTGCGCTGGGCGGTGATCGCCGGCGGCGTCATCTGCGGCATCCTGGGCTACGGCCTCACCGCGTACTCGACGAGCATCTGGGGGGCGTACCTCGGCTACGCCGTGCTCGGCGGCATCGGCTCGGGCATGTGCTACTCGAGCGCGATCAACATCGTCGCCAAGTGGTACCCGGAGAAGAAGGGATGGCGGACCGGATTCGTCAACGGCGGCTGGGCCTACGGGTCGGTGCCGTTCATCCTCGTCATCGGAGGTTTCGCCACCGGCAGCGGCGTGGGGGTCATGTCCCCGGACGCCACGAGGAACTTCATCCTCATCCAGGGCGCCATCATGACCGTCGGTCTCTTCCTCGCCGGCCTGTTCATGAAGGACCCTCCGAAGAACTGGTGGCCGCACGATGTGGACCCGCTGCGCTGGGCCAAGAACAAGCGGACCGCGCGTGACCTGGCCAGCAACCCGCCCGCGCTGAGCCACTACAGCCTCCGGCAGATGTGGTACACGCCGCAGGCCAAGTGGCTCGGGGTCCAGTACGCCCTCTACATCGGCTGCTCGCTGTTCGGCGTGGCCTACTACTACAGCTTCGGGCAGGCGATGCACCTCGGTACCGTGGCGGCGGTGGGCGGAGCGGCCGGCTTCTCCCTGGCTGACGGCGCCTTCAGGCCCTTCTACGGTCTGCTCTCGGAGTACATCGGCCGCCGGCGCACCATGGCCTACGCCTACTCGGGCGCCGTTGTCTTCCAGCTGCTGACGCTGTGGGCCGGCCTGGCGCACCAGCCCGTGCTCTTCGCCATCTTCGCGGTGACCTCGGGCGGCCTGGCGGGAGCGAACTTCCCGATGACCGCGGCGGCCGTGGCGGACTACTACGGCGAGAACAACAACGCCGTCAACTACGGCTCCGTCTACGCGTGGAAGGCGCTCGGCGGAAGCTTCGCCGGCGGCGTGGCGGCGCTCGTCATGACCGGCACCCTGTACGGCAGCGGCCAGTTCCACTGGGCCCGGGGCTTCTTCTTCGGAGCTACCCTCGGCGCCCTGGCCTCGGTCGTCGTCTACTTCAAGTGCAAGACCCCGACGCGTGAACAGTGGCAGCAGGCTCTGGTCAAGGCGGACAGCATCACGACGCGACGGGAGGCTGAGGCGGCGCCTGGCCTAGCTCCCGGACTCTAGCCGTCACCTGGAGACGGGTTGCGGAGGGGTACCGCACGCGGTGCGGTACCCCTCTGGCTTGCACCGCGACCCGGGCATCAGAATTGTGGCCGGCTGTGGCTGCGCCGATCGGCCAGCGACTTGATCTGCCACGTCGGCTAGGCCGGGGGCGCCTGGGCCAAGCGCTGCTCGAGTTCGGCCAGCCTGGCGCACCGGGCCTTCTCGGCGTTACGACGGTCCGTCACCTCGCGCATGATCGCAGAGATCCCCGCAATCCGGCCGGCCTCGTCCCGCAGCACGGCCACGCTGAACTCCATCGACAGGCGGTGGCCATCCCGGTGGATGGCGGGCACGCTCAGCAGCGTGTCCCCGTAGCTGGTGCGTCCG
>DASPZT010000417.1:0-2886 GCA_035636135.1 Candidatus Limnocylindria bacterium
TGGGCACCGCCGCGATCACCGCCCCCGCCATCAAGAGGTTCCACTCGGTGACGTGCTGCCCGACGAAGTATTTCAACCCGATCTGCACCGTGTAGAGGTCCGGGTCCCGGATGGCGACTAGCGGCCACAGGTAGTCGTTCCAGCGGCTCAGCGCGGTGAAGACGGCGATGATCGCCAGCACCGGTCTGGTGAGGGGGAGGATCACGTGCCAGAAAACCTGGAAGAGGTTGGCGCCGTCGACGGCCGCCGCCTGATCGAGTTCCCTGGGGATCCCCTGCAGGAACTGCCGCATCAGGAAGACGCTGAACCCGGTCACGGCGGTGGGCAGGATGACCCCCTGGTAGGTGTTGAGCCATCCGCCCGGGTCCGTGAACGGGACGTTTTTCATCATCAGGAAGAGGGGGACGATGAGGACGGCGTTGGGCACCATCAGGGTCACCATGACCACCAGGAAGAGGAAATTCCGCCCCGGAAAGCGCAGCCGGGCGAAGCCGTAGCCGGCCATCGATCCCAGCACCACGTTGCTCGCCACGGAGACCAGGGTGACGATGGCCGAGTTGAGGAAGTAGCGCGAGAAATGGGCCCCGCTCCAGGCCTGGATGAAATTGTCCCAATGGGCGTGCTTGGGAAATATGCTGGGCGGCCAGGTAAATACCTCCGTCCGCTCTTTGAGCGCGGTGCCGAACATCCAGACCAGGGGGCCCAGCAAGATCACCAGCGCCAGCAGCGCGATGGCGTAGAGCGCGATCGTTTGGGGCGTGAACCGGCGGCGCGAGCGCGCCCGCACCGGGACGGCCGCTACTCGCGGCCGGACCGCAGTTGCAGCCATGTGACCACCAGCAGAAACACGAGCAGGAACAGGGTGACGGCGGACGCGTAGCCGAAGTGGAGGAACTCCCAGCCCTGCAGCCGGATGTATGCGATGGTGACCGAGGTGGCGTTCTCCGGGCCGCCCCCGGTCAGGGCGTCGATGGAGGCGATCAGCTGGAACGACCCAATGATGGCCAGGATCACCGTGTAGCGGGTGATGGGGGCGATGGCCGGCAGGGTGATGGACCAGAACCGCTGCCACCCGTTGGCGCCGTCCAGGGCGGCCGCCTCGTAGAGGTCGCGGTTCACGCTGCCCAGCGCCGCCGCGTAGATGGGCAGGTTGTAGGAGACGCCACCCCAGGCGCCCACCAGGATGATGGAGAAGAGCGCCCAGCTCGCCTGCTGCACCCAGGGGATCCGCTGCCAGTGGAGCGAGGTCAGCCAGTAGTTGAAGAGGCCCAGGTTGTAGTCCATCAGCCAGCTGAAGATGGTGGCGTTGACGAAGAGCGAGGTCACGCTGGGCACGAAATACAGGATCCGGAACCAGCCCATGAAGGGCAGCTTCCGCGTCACCAGCACGGCCAGGCCCAATGCCCCCGCCAGGCCCAGCGCCGCCGAGCCGGCCGCGTAGACCGACGTGACCAACAGGCTGTGCCAGAAGAGGCCGTCGCCGATGACGTGGACGTAGTTGCGCAGCCCGACGAACCCGTTGGAGCCCAGGATGCCGTAGTCCTGGAGGCTGAGCCACGCCGTGTACAGCGCGGGCCAGATGTTGAAGAGGACGAGCAGGAAGAGGGCCGGGCCAATGAAGAGGTAGGCGGCCAGGTTGCGGCGGACGCGCGGCGACAGAGCTACCCGCGGCTGGAAGATCACCTACCCCATGATGCCAAGCCCGAATCGGGCTAAAGAGGCGCGGCACCCGCGCCGCGCCTCCCGTGCTGGCGATCGCTGACGGTCAGAGGCCCGCCTTGGCGGCCGTGGCCTGGGCGGCGTCCAGCGCCTTCTGGGCGTCGGTGCCGTTGTAGGCGGCGGCCACGCCGTCCGACCAGGCCTTGTCGCCCTCGGGGAAGGCCTCGAGCTTGTAGGGCTTCGCGTACTTCAGCTGATTGAAGTAGGGGGCCAGGTTCGGATCGTTGGCCCCGATGGTGGCCGGGTCCGCGTAGAGGTCCGCGATCACGGGCCAGCGAGCCATTTCCTTCGCCATCCGGATCTGGTGCGGTTTGGCCGCGCACCACTTCATGAACTCAAAGGCGGCCTCACGGTTCTTTGAGCCCTTCCCCACGAACAGACTGCCGCCGCCCTGCACCGAGCCGTTGGTGCTCCCATCCAGACCCTTGGGCAGTTCGGTGGTCCCGAAGTTGACGCCGCTGGTCTTGATGTCCGGCATGTCCCAGGGGCCGCTGAACAGGAGCCCGACCTGCTTGGCCTTGAACAGGAAGCCGGGTTCGTCCTGGCGCTTGGTCGGCGCGGGGCTGGTCCCCACCCCGAACTTCCAGCCCAGCTCGCTGTTCCACTTGAGCGCCGCCACCACCGCGGCATTGTTGATCTGGACCCCCGTCTCGTCGCCCTTGAGGAGGTCGCCGCCGTTGGCGCGCGCCAGGCCCGAGTTCCCCCAGGCGCTGTTGCTCAACCCGATGGCCTTGACTGCCTGGCCCTTGAACTTCAGCAGCTCCGTCCCGAGCTGGGTGTAGGTGGTGGTGGCCGTCGGGTAGGTGGCCTTGACCTGGTCAAACAGGTCTTTGTTGAAATACGTGAAGAGGCAGTTCACGTCGAGCGGGATGCCGTACTTCTTTCCCGCCCAGGTGACATCCTGCAGGGAGTTGGGCAGGAACGAACCGACCTTGCCCCACCTGGCCCACAGGTCATCGACCGGTTCGGCCACCCCGATGTGCCCATACACGAAGGCATGCTGGTGAGCTACGTCGACCGGCACTCCACCCAGCGCGGCGGTCTTGACCTTGGTAGGGATGTCCTCCCACACCGCGTTCGAGACCTGGATATTGATGTTGGGATACGCCGTCTGGAAGGCAGCGAAGAGGTCGACGAAGGGCTTCTGGTTGTAGTAGTCGGCGGCCA
>DASPZT010000418.1:0-3302 GCA_035636135.1 Candidatus Limnocylindria bacterium
CCAGCCCGATTACAGCCAGGCTCCCCCACCCGGCTATGGCCAGCCGGCGCAGCCGGATTACGGCCAGCAGCAGCCGGATTACGGCCAGCCGCAGCCAGATTACGGACAGCAGCCGCCACCCGGTTATGGCGCGCCTCAACCGGGATATGGCTACCCGGCCCCCGGACAGCCAGGCGGTCCCCCGCCGGGGTATCCGGGTTACCCGGCGCAGCCGGGGGCGTACCAGACCTATCAGCCGCCCGCCTACGGTGCCCCGGCACCAGCGCCGGCCCAGGGCCAGACCATCACCATCCTCGGACAGACGTTCACCCTGCCGTTTGCGCTGCCCTTCGCCCTGCCGGCCCTGCCGGCCATCCCAGCGTCCGGCCTGAGCCTGCCCAAAGTCCGCCTACGGCTGAACCTGGCGCCGCTCAAGCCGCTGGTCTTCATCCTGGCCGCGATCGCGGTCGTCTGGGTCTTCCTCAACGCAGTCGTCCCGGTGCTGGCCACCGGCAACCTGAAGGCCGCCGATCAGGCCATTAGCTCGGCGGTCGCCCACCAGGCCGGCATCGACACGGTCGTCTCGCAGGCATTCGCCGCCACCAACAAAGATCCGATGACGAACCTGGCGGTGGCCCAGACGGCGATGGACGCGCGGCTGTCGAGCGCCCAGACGGCCCTGGCGCAGGTCAAGGCGGACGAAGGCGAGGTCAATAGCGTGGACCAGCATCTGGCCTTGCTGAGCCCGGTGTCCGGGTCCAGGTCGGCGTCGATTGCGGCGGCCCGCCAGCGCCTGCATACGGCCGCGGTGGCCCTTCAGAAAATCGATCAGGTTCTCACCGGCTTCACCGACCAGGACCGGCAACTCGAGCAGGTCTTCGCCAGCATCGCCGTCTGGAAGGCGATGATGGACGATCTGGCCAAGCATGACCCGGCCACGGCGCTTTCGGTCTATCCCGACGCGCAGCAGAAGCTGCAGGCCGCCCAATCGTCGAGCACCGGCAGCGACATCCCACCGGCGTCGGTCGCCTACACCAAGAACTTTCAGGTGGTGCTCGATAACGCCCAGAAGCTGGCGGCGGCGACTCAGGCCAAAGACAACGCCGCAGCGGCGAAGGCCAATGCGGCCATGCAAGCGGCGGTCCGAGCCCAGGGGTATGACAGTAACGGGGCGTTGGCCTGGAATCTCAAGCTGTTCCAGCCGCTGCTCGATGGGTACCACGCCGGGATCCGCGCGCTAAAGGTCTAGTCGCACCCGGCCTGGTCATCCGCCCGCTCTTCCCGCCCTGCTTGCCCTCCAGCTGAATGCTCTCGATGGTCATCCAGCGGTCCGCGCTCTTGGCCATGTCGTAGATGGTGAGGGCCGTCACGGTCACCGCGGTCAAGGCCTCCATCTCGGCGCCAGTCTTGGCCGTGCAGCGCACCCGGCTCTCGATCCGAATGCCGGGCAGGGCGGCATCGGGCGTGCAGTCGACCTCCACCAGCGACAGCGGCAGCGGGTGGCACAGCGGGATCAGCTCGCTGGTCCGCTTGGCCGCCTGGATGCCGGCGATGCGCGCCACGATCAGGACATCGCCCTTGGGCAGCGTCCCCTCGCTGATGGCCCGCAGGGTGGTCGCCTGCATCCGGACCGCGCCGCTGGCGGTCGCCTCACGCGCCGTCTCCGGCTTGGCCGAAATGTCGACCATCTGGGCCGCCCCGTGCCGGTCGAGGTGGGATAGCCGGGCCATCTCAGCCATCACCCGATGAGACGGCATCGATGTCGTCGCGTCGAAAATCCTTCTGCTGGTGCTGGACGGCGGTGCCCCGGCTGATGGCCGTGGGACCGAACCGTTGTCGAAGCCGGTCCAGCTGCGCGTCCAGTCCTGACCGCGGGCCGGAGCGGGCCTCGAGCAGGTCGAGCTGGATGGCAGGGGCTTCCAGGTTCGCCACCCCGGCGCCAATCAGGCGCACCGGCCGTCCCGGCTCGAGGTGCTCGCGCACCAGCTTGACGAAGGCCTCGAGCAACGCATCGTCGCGGTCACTGGCGACGGGCAGCGTCGCCTGGCGCGAGTGCGTGTCGAAGGGTTGATAGCGCAGCTTGAGGGTCACGGTCCGAGCGGCCAGGGCCTGCCCGCGCAGGCTCTCGGCCACGTCCAGCAGCAGCGATCGTCCCGTGCTCAGGATCTCGCCCTGGTCCAGGAGGTCGCGCTCGAAGGTGACCTCGCGCGAAATGCTCTTGGGCTCCCCGGGGGGTTCCACGGGCGTGGGGTCGATTCCCCGGGCGTGGGCGTGCAGCACCCGACCGTACTTGCCGAAGAGCTCGCCCAGCAGCGCCTCGGACATGCCCGCCAACTGGCCGATGGTCCGGATCCCAAACGACTCCAGCCGGGCGATGGTCGCCGGCCCGCAGCCGGGCAGTCTGCTGAGCGGGAGGGGGGCCAGGAAGCCGGCCTCCTGGCCGGCCGGCACGATCACCAGGCCACGGGGTTTTCGCAGGTCCGACGCTACCTTGGCCACCACCTTGCCGGTGGCGACCCCGACGCTGATATCCAGCCCGCACTCGCTCCGGACCCGCGCCTGCAACCCAGCCGCCACCTGAGCGATTGGTCCGAGCAGCGCCTCGCTGCCGGTGAGATCGAGGTAGGCCTCGTCCAGGGACAGCGGCTCGATGGTAGGCGAGTAGTCGGCTAGGATGCGAAAGACCTCTCGGGATGCCTGGCGATAGGCCGCGAAATCGGCGGGCACGAAGTTCCCCTGCGGGCAGAGTCGCCGGGCCCGCGTCAGCGGCATGGCGGAGCGAACCCCGAAGGCGCGGGCCTCGTAGGAGGCGGCCGCCACCACGCCCCGCTCACCGGCCAGTCCCAGCCCGCCGACGATGACGGGCTGGCCCCGCAGCTCCGGATGCTTCAGCTGCTCGACCGACGCGTAGAAGGCATCCAGGTCGACGTGCATGACGACCCGCGCCATGGGGGAAGTGTACGGTTCCTAAGCCCGGATCCATCGGTCGGACGACGCAGATTGGGATGCGCGGCGAGATCAGCTCGCCCCGCGCCCAATGTGCAAGTTCGACTCGGTCGATTCGGGCTGAGTGTGTGACGACCGGGTAACGATCCCGTCAACGGCGTGTCGCGGCGCCGTCGCGCTGTTATGATGCCGCCGCTGGCAGGGGCCCGCCGTATCCCTCGCCTCCGTCGCGTCCTCGCAGCAAGCCCCATCCCCTCCTTTCGGCGGGCCCAGGCCGCGCGTTCAGCCCGAATCGGGCATCGCAAGTTCGCCCACGGACGGGACGTTACCGATTGGGATGGTCCGTCGCGTCGTGATCGGCATCGTGGCAGCCTCTA
>DASPZT010000419.1:0-2450 GCA_035636135.1 Candidatus Limnocylindria bacterium
AGAGCCTCGGTCAATCCCCAGCGATCGAGCGTCCGCTGAAAGCGCGACAGCGCCTCGGGGTTGCTGAGATCGGTCATCGCAATCAGCCGTTCTAGCTGGCTGCCGGAGACCGTGAATCCTCCCTCGATCGGCTCGATCTTAAAGGGCTCGGCGGTCGCCGGCCCGCGATAGACCTTGAGCGCGGGCACCGGCTTCTCCGCCGATTGGGTCCGGGCGCGGTGCAGGGCCGTGGCGGCACCCCGCATCAGCTCCCGGACCCCCTCGCCGGTGGCGGCCGAGAGGGTGAAGGTTCGCCGGCGGGCGCGCATCAGTCGCTGCCGCAGCGCCGTCACGGCTGCCTGATCATGGACAGCGTCCATCTTGTTCAAGCCGACCAGGTGGGGGCGGCGAGCCAGCTGGGCACTGTACTTGCGCAGCTCTGCGCGCACCTGCTGGTAGTCGTCCCACAGCTTTTCGGCGGAGCCCTGGCTGACATCGAGCACGTGGATCAGGAGGCGCGTCCGCTCCAGGTGCCGCAAGAACTGCAGCCCCAATCCCGCGCCTTGATGCGCCCCTTCGATCAAGCCCGGGACATCCGCCATTACGAAGCTGGTCTCGGGATCGATCTCGACCACGCCCAGCACCGGTTCCAGGGTGGTGAATGGATAGTCGGCGATCTTTGGTCGCGCGGCACTGGCCGCTGCCAGCACCGTGGACTTCCCAGCGTTGGGCAGGCCGACCAAGCCGACGTCGGCGACCAGCTTGAGCTCCATCGTGAGCCACCGGCTCTCGCCGGGCGCACCCAGTTCCGCAAACCGGGGCGCCTGGTGCGTCGAGGTCTTGAAGGTGGCGTTGCCGCGCCCTCCGCGGCCGCCCAGCGCCACCACCAGGCGCTGCTTGGGGACCACCAGATCGCCCAGCACGGCGCCGGGTTCGTCCATCACCACGGTGCCGAGCGGCACGCGCAGGATCAGGTCGGCGCCCTGCCGGCCATGCCGGCGGTTTTTCGCACCCCGGCCCCCGCTTTCCGCGGCGAAGTGGTGGCGGTGGCGATAGTCCTGCAGCGTGTTGTGATGGCCGGCCACCTCGATCACGACGTCACCCCCCTTGCCGCCGCTGCCGCCATCAGGACCGCCGCGGGGGACATGTTTTTCGCGGCGAAAGGTCAGCGCCCCGGCGCCGCCGTCGCCGCCCTTGACGAAGATGTTGGCCCGATCGGTGAACACGACAAGAGATTACGCGGATGCCTTCACGGATCGCCTACTGGGCTAATGCTCGCTACGCGGCGCTGGTAGCTGCTGTCGCCGGTGCGACGCTCGCCTCGGCGAGCACCGAGACGCGCTTGCGGTCGTGGCCGGTTCGCTCGAACCGAACCACGCCGTCGACCAGGGCGAAGAGGGTGTGGTCGCGACCGATTCCGACGTTGACGCCCGGCCGGATGACGGTCCCATGCTGCCGCATGATGATGGTCCCAGCCCGGACGGTCTGGCCGGCGCCGGTCTTGATGCCCAGCCGCTGGCCGGCACTGTCACGCCCGTTGCGGGAGCTACCGGCTCCCTTCTTATGCGCCATGGGTGGCTCCTTTTTCTTTGCGTGATGCCGCCCGCCTCCGGGCCGCCGGCGCGGGCGTGCTCTGGGTTGGTTCTTCGGTGGTCGCTTCGGCCTGTCCGGGGCGGCGGATGGCGCCGATCCGGATTTCCGAGAGCAGGCGACGGTGGCCAACTTTGCGCCGCTCCCGCTTCTTCGGTCGGTATTTGAAGACGATCACCTTGTCGCCGGACCGATGCGCGACCACGGTGGCCTCCACCGCGGCGCCGGCAATGAACGGCGTGCCGATGGCGGGGTCCGCCCCACCGGCAACCATCAGCACCGAATCCAGGCGCACCGTTTCGCCCACCTTGGCGGCGACTCGGTCAACCACGATCCGGTCGCCCTCGGTCACTCGGAACTGCCTTCCGCTGGTCTCGACAATGGCAAACATGGGTTTAGGCGCCCGCAGGCGCGACTGCACAGTCTATCACGGGATCCTTTCGGGTCCCTTGTCCACGTGCGATTCGTAGAACGTCGTGATATTGGCCTGGTCATAGACATCGAGAAACTCGATCCGGTCCCAGGCCAGCAACGCGACCTTGTGGGTACCCATGCCGTCGCTGTACGGGCTCATGATGATCTTGTACTCGCCGTACTGGGGTTCCGGCGGCACGATGCTGTTGACGTAAGTGGTGAGCTGCTTCTGCAGGTCATCGCACCCGCTCGGACAGTTGTAGAGGACGACAACGCCGCCGTGCTCCAGGTTGTGGACCCAGACTTCGGGCTGGAGCGTGCCGATGGTCTGCCAGGCTACCGGCGCGATGCCGGCCTGCGAATAGTGCGAGCCCGAGGTGGGCGGCTGATGCTGGTAGGTGACCTGGGTTCCGGCCTGGACGTGCTGCCGCCCCTCGTCGGGCACGACCTGCCCGACGTCCTGGGCA
>DASPZT010000420.1:0-3036 GCA_035636135.1 Candidatus Limnocylindria bacterium
CGCGATGGAAAGGAGCCGGCCGGTTTGCCAGACGACGTCGAGGATTGCGAAGGCACGCCCGCGGACTGGTGCTGGAACGTCGCGTTGGACCATCGTCTGGTAAGCCACCATCCCGGACGAGGTGTTGATGCCGTAGAGCGCGAGCAGGAGTCCTCCACCCACCCCACTGCGGATCAGGCCGAGGCCAATATCGCCGACGCCGCGGATGACGTAGGCGCCACTAACCGCCCGCGACGGGGGCAGGCGTTCGAGGAGTGGAACCATCAGCGGACCGATAAGCGCCCCAATGGCGATGGCGCTCAACCACAGCCCGTAGGCCGTGCCGCTCAAGCCATACGCCTCCCGCGCCAGGACGACGAGCAACGCGGAGGTTGCGCCGACGGCCAGGGCAGCCAGGCCCTGCATGGCGACAAGCGGCCGCAAGATCCGGACCTGCCCAATCGTGCGCATGGCGCCGGCAAGCTGTAGCCAGGCAATACCTGGTTTTTCCTCCAGAGCGGTGAGCCTCGGCAGGCCGATCAGCAACAGCGCCGAGCTAAGGAAGCTGAGGGCGTTCAGCCCGAAAGCCACTCTGGCCAGGCCGGCGGACGCCAGGAGACCGCCGAGCGGGGCCGCGACCAGCTGAAGCCCCACCCCGGCGGTCCACTGCAATCCATTTGCCGCGGGCAGCGCTCGGTCGGGTACAAGTCGCGGAACGACCGCATTCGAAACGGGGGAGAAGGAGGCGGTCCCGACGGCCAGCAGAAAACTGACGGCGATCGCCGTCGGGAACAAGGGGAAGGCGGTCAGAAGGCCAGCCGCCGCGGCCCGGAGGAGATCGAGGGACACCAGGAGTTGGCGGGGTGGGAGGCGGTCGACCACCAATTGCGCCACGATGCCGCCGACAATCAGGCCGATGCCTTCCGCGAAGACGATGGTGGCAACGGCGCTTGCTGCCTTGGTGAGACCAAGAACGAACAGCGGAAGGGCGGCGAAGTTGATCGCGTCGCCGGTCCGGCTCACCACAGCTGCGAGCCATAAGCGGCGGTAGGCGGACTCCGCCAGCGCGAGACGGTATCCCGCGAGCGCGGCGACAAGAGGGTGGCGGCGCGGTGACCTCAGCAAACTCCACTAGCATGATGTTGGCGGACCGGTGGATGTTCTCTTCCTCAACCTGCTCCCTGCGCACAGATAAGGGGCGCGATCGACGGTTGCTTTAGGGGCGGTAGGTGCGATCACCCACCTTTCCTCTCGAAGATGATGGTGGCAATGGTGGTAGGCCGCGTCGATCGTCGAGGCATTCTGAACTGCGCTGGGCTTGCGGGAATCGTATTCAAAAATGCTGGGAGCCCACGACCGGGGTTGAACCGGTGACCTACGCCTTACCAAGGCGTCGCTCTACCACCTGAGCTACGTGGGCCCGCCGATGCGTCGAACTGGGCAGGGGAGGATTCGAACCCCCGAAGGCGCTAGGCCAACTGATCTACAGTCAGTCCCGTTTGACCGCTTCGGTACCTGCCCGCGAAGGCCATTGTACCGAGTCAAGCCGTAGACTCGGCTTGGCTGATGGAGGTCATGGTCGACGGCGTCTCCCTGTTCGTGAAGCCGGTAGGCTCGGAGCAGAACCACCCGCTGATCCTGCTCCACGGCGGCCCCGGCCTGGATCACACCGAGCTCCATCCCTACTTCGACGTCCTGGCCGACTGGTTCTGGCTCCTGTACCTCGATCAGCGGGGGCAAGGGCGGTCGCAGCGGGTGGATCCCAGCACGCTGACGCCCAGCCTGTTCGCCAAAGATGTCACCGGGCTGGCGACGGCCCTGGACCTGAAGCGCTACGCGGTGCTTGGCCACTCGTACGGCGCGATCGTGGCCCTGGCCCATGCCATCGAGCAGCGGGGCGCCACCCATTATGTGATCTCGCACGGAGCCGCCAGCGGCAAGAAGATGATGCGGGACGTCCAGGCGAGCCTGCAAACATTCGAGCCGGTCGAACTGCGCGACCAGGTCATTCGGTCGTGGGAATCGGAACCGTACGTGGCGACGCCCGAGGAGTGCGCTGAGGTGATCCGGATGCAGATGCCCTTCCATTTCGCCAAGGTGGACAGCGACGCCTATCGCGCCTTCATGGAGCGCCCCGACGAAACGATCTACGCTCCAGAAGTGCTGGCCTACACCGCCAGCCAGGATTATCAGCTGGAGTACGAATCACGCCTGAAGCGCGTCAACCGCCCAACCCTGATCCTCAGCGGCCTGCTCGATCGCGCCAGCACGCCGCGGGCCGCCCAGGAGATACACACCGGGATCCAGGGCAGCGAGCTGGTCATCCTGGCCGATGCGGCCCATATGAGTTACCTGGAGCAGCCAGACGCCTACTTCTCGGCCGTGCGGAACTTCTTCGCCCGGCATCCCCTCGCGACTGTCAGCTGAGCGTCTCGCTCAGTGGCCGTGCATGTGGTGGTCGTGGCCCTGGTGGGCGGCGGCAGCCGGGGGAGCGTTCATCATGCGGAGCATCTCCAGCCCGCCGGTGCGCACGAACCGCCAGCCTAGAATCCCGATCACGGCCAGGAAGATCAGGTTGAGGACGGTTGTGTAGTTCCACGTCGGGGTGGCCGTGAAGACGGTGATGTTCCGGTTCGTGGGCGTCAGGCCAAGCACTTGGAAGATCAGCCCGATCACGAAGCCGGCGGCCGCCATGGTGGCGTACGAGACGGCCAGCAGGTAGAGGCTCATCCGAGACCCGTAGTACTTCCGGTAGATGTTCAGGATGGGGATGATGATGAGATCGGCGAAGATAAACGAGATCACGCCGCCGAAACTGATCACACCCTTCCAGAGGACCGCGGCCAGCGGCACATTCCCTACCGAGCAGACGAAGCTGAGCATCGAGATCACGGGCCCCACCAGTGGTCCCCATACCCCGGCCAGCGTCGGATTGCGCGTCAAGAAGAAGGTCTGCCAGAAGGAATCCGGCACCCAGGCGGCCAGCGCTCCGGCGATCAGCAGGCCCAGGCCGATGTCCGTCCAGAGACTGGTGACATCCATCCAGAAGGACTGGCT
>DASPZT010000421.1:0-2009 GCA_035636135.1 Candidatus Limnocylindria bacterium
AAGATTGGGCCTGGCTTGCACAGGTGGGCCGACAGCTTGCCACCCCTTCGGCGGAGCGTCGGACAGGCGACACCGACCGCCCGTCTAACCCGGCCCCAAGTATAACGCCAACAGGGGCCATTCGCCACTTTAGCCCAATACGAATACCGGTTTGGCGGCCGGCCGGCGCCAACTACAATCAAGGCTCTCTCGTGACGTTGCACTAGGGTAGGAAGAGGTGGCACGAACTGCATCCCTAACGGGGGGCCAGCGGCGCGTCCAGCGCGTCCTCGAGGTGGCCCCTGGCGCTCTGACCTGGACGATCTTGATCGCCCCGGTGGTGGCGTCCTTCATCTTCGCGCCCTATATCGCGGCCGCGATCTTCGTGATCGACATCTATTGGTTCATCCGAACCGGTACGGTGGTGTTCGGCATCCGGCGGACGTATCGGCAGATGAAACGCGAGATGCAGGAGGACTGGTGGCAGCGCTGCCTGGCGCTTGCCGTCGGGCCCGGCAGCCTCGATCCGCGACGCGTCGTCCATGCCGTCCTGATCCCCACCTACACCGAGCCGTACGAGATCCTGCGGGAGACAGTTCGGGCGATCGCCGACGCTGACTACCCGGCGGAAAACAAGGTGGTCGCGATCATCACCCGGGAAACCGACCGTCCCGGCTGGGAGAATGTCCGCCGCCTGCAGGAGGAATTCGGCGGTCGGCTCCGCGCCTTCTTCCATATCAAGGACCCGCTCCTCCCGGGCATCGTGGTCGGCAAATCGGCCGCCATGGCCTACGGCGGGCCGGTGCTGCGGCGCGAGCTCGATGCGATGGGTCTTGACCCCAGGGTGGTGATCGTCACCGACCTCGATTCGGATTTCCGTGTCCACCGCCGGTACTTCGCTTACGTGACCCATCATTACGCCCAGGACCCCAAGCGGCTGGATTGCGTGTTCCAGCCGATCCCGATGTTCCATAACAACCTCTGGCGCGTACCCTTCGCGGTGCGCATCATGGCCAGCGCCTGCACCCAGTGGCAGATGTTCCTTTCCTCACGTCCCGACCGCCTGGTCGCCTTTAGCAGCTACTCGATGTCGCTGGACCTGGTGATCAGGGCCGACTACTGGGACGCGGACGTTATCCCCGAAGATTCGCGCTTCTACTGGAAGTCATTCTTCGCCACCAGCGGCCAGCTGAAAATGGTCCCGGTCTTCCTGCCGATTTACGGTGACGCGCCGGAGGCCTCCGACCGCGGCCTGCCATGGGAGCGCGTCAAGACCCACGCCAACCAGTACAACCAGATCAAGCGCTGGGCCTGGGGCGTCAGCGACATCCCGTACGTCACCGTCCGCCTGCTCCGTCATTCGGAGATCCCTCTCTGGCTCCGGGCGCGCCGCTACGGCTACATGGTGTTCAACCACCTGACCTGGACGACGCTGCCGGTGCTGCTGCTCTTCGGCGCTGCGCTGCCCCGGCTGCTGCAGGAGGATTGGAACCTGGCGACGGCGGCCGATCGCCTGGCGCTCTACGCCTTCATCCTGATCAACATTGCGTTCCTCAATATCGCGGCGCTGATCCTGGTGGAGCGGCGCATCAATCCGCCGATGCCGCGCGGCTGGGGGTTCTTCCATCAAATGTGGGCCTACCTGCAACTCGGCCTCTATCCCATCGTGGGGCTACTGTTCAGCGTGCTGCCGGCGCTCGAGGCGCAGACGCGCCTTATGCTCGGGATGTATCTCGAGTACAAGGTGACGGAGAAGGTCGCGGAAGGCCCCGTCCAAGGCACCGCCTGAGCGCTCGCCATGCCTGACAGTGCGCCCCCAACGGCACGTCCTTTTATCAGTCGTGAGCCGGCGCGCGGGGCCGAGTGGGATTCAACGGCGCTGCAGATGACCGGGCTTGAAATCATGCGGGCTCAGTTGGAACGGCGCCTCCCCGAGCCGGCGATCACGGTGCTGACCGGACTGCGCGTCAGCGATGTGAGCCTTGGGAAAACCACGTTCGCCATGCCGGCCAGTCCCTGGTGGCAAACCG
>DASPZT010000422.1:0-3729 GCA_035636135.1 Candidatus Limnocylindria bacterium
CGGGCACCATCGCCGATGCTGGTCGGGCCATCGCCGAGCGGGTGGGCGACGGCTATTTCGATGCCGGTACCTTTCGAGAGCCCTACCGAGTGGAAGGCAAGAAGACGATCGCGTTTGAGCTGGCGGAGCAGCTGGGGTGGCGCTGGCCCAGCGTGATCGTGTATCCGACCGGCGGAGCGGTGGGGTTGATCGGCATCTGGAAGGCCGTCCAGGAGTTGGCCGCGGTGGGGTGGGTCACCTCTCCCCTCCCCCGCCTGGTTGCCGTCCAGGCCGCCGGCTGTGCGCCGCTGGTCACCGCGTTCCGAGCGGGCGCCGATCACGCCGAGCCGGTTCGGGACCCGCAGACCGTCGCTCCCGGCATCCGGGTGCCCAGCCCCCTGGCCGATCGGCTGGCCCTCCGGGCCTTGCACGACAGCGCCGGGACGGCCATCGCGGTCTCGGACGCCGACCTTCTCCAGGAGATGCGCCGGGCCACACGATTGACCGGCATCCTGTGGAGTCCAGAAGGCGCCGCTACCATCGCTGGCGTCCGCGCCCTGCGCGCCAGCGGGTGGCTCGCTGCGGAGGACGAGGTCGTCCTCTTGAATACGGGCTCGGGCCTGAAGACCCTGGACCTGTTCTAGCCCGAGGCGGCGTCGTCCCGCGCAATCAGCACCGGGTCGGGGCGCAGCGCCAGCCGCACCCGGGTGCCGGCGGTGAGGGCGCTGGCTTCTGACGTTGGCAGCTGGGCGAGGACCGTCACATCCCCCAGGTCGACCGTGACCCGGCTGGTGGCACCCAGGAACGCCGTGGCGATCACGATGCCGACCAGAGGCCCGGAGGCCAGCTGACCATCCGTCGTCAGCGTCACCGCTTCGGGCCGCACCAGGGCGACCGCCGGTCCGTCGGGCGCCTCGGGCTGAACCAGCGGCAACCGAGTTCCCCGCACGTCCACGGCGCCACCGCGAACCACCCCGGCCAGCCGGTTGGTCAGACCGACGAACGAGGCCACAAACGGCGTCGCCGGTCGCGAGTAGACCTCCACCGGCGGCCCCAGCTGCTCGATCCTGCCTGCGTTCATCACTCCGACCCGATCCGCGATGGCGAGCGCCTCCTCCTGATCGTGGGTCACGAAGAGGGTGGTGATTCCGACCTCGAGCTGCACGCGGCGGATCTCGTCTCGCAGTCGAGACCGCACCTTGGCATCGAGAGCTGACAGCGGCTCGTCCAGCAGCAGCACCTTGGGCTGGATCGCCAGCGCGCGGGCCAGCGCCACCCGCTGCTGCTGGCCGCCCGAGAGCTGGTGCGCGAACTTGTTGGCGTGCGCCGAAAGGCCGACCAGCTCCAGCGTCTCCGCCGCCCGCTTGCGGCGCTCGGCCGCCCCGACCTTGTGCAGCTGCAGACCGAAGGCCACGTTCTGCATCGCCGTCATGTGCGGGAACAGCGAGTAGGCCTGGAACACCATGCCGATCTCGCGCTTGTTGGCCGGAAGATTGGTGACGTCCTCGCCACCGAAGACGACCCGTCCGCTGTTCGCCTCCTCCAGGCCCGCGACCAGGCGGAGGGCGGTGGTCTTGCCGCAGCCGGACGGCCCCAGCAGCGCGACCAGCTCGCCCGGCGCGAGGGTAAGACTGAGCCCGTTGAGGGCCGAGACGCCCGCGTAATGGCGGCGAAGGTCCTCGAGGCGGACCTCGACCGCTGCGCCTCGACCTCCGTTCACGGCCTTCACCTCAGGCCTCCTCGGCGCGCGCCATCCGTGCCCGTGGGCGGCCGACGAACGACAGGATCAGCAGCAGGACGAACGCGAACAAGAGGGCCGCCACCGCGACCGCGATCGACGTGCTGGCGCTGACGAAGTTCTCATACAGGATCGCGACCTGCAGGTTTTCGTAGAGCAGCAAGTTGGCGAAGGTGAACTCGCCCAGGACCAGGGCGACCGAGAGCAGGCAGGCGTTCAAGATCGCGCCCGACATGTTCGGGACCACCACCCGCAGCATCACCGTGCCCCATCCCGCCCCCAGGCTGCGAGCCGCCTCGCTCAGCGTCTTCAGGTCGATCGAAGCCAGACCGGCATCCAGCGTGCGGTAGGTATAGGGCAGGACCAGGACCAGGTAGGCGAACGCGAGCATCAGGATCGAGTCACTCACGTTGATCTTGATCCACCGATACAGCGGCACCATGCCGACGACCAGGGCGATCGCCGGGACCGTGAGCGGCAGCAGGCAGATGAACTCGATGATTCTCGTCAAACCCGGAAGTCGCAGCCGCACCCAGACCATGGTCGGAAGCAGCAAGACCAGCATCCCGACCGAGGTGATGGCGGCCAGCTCCAGCGAGACGGTGATCGCCTGCACAAGATCGGGGACCTTGATGATGTCCGCCCAGGTTTGCAGCGTCCGGGGTGCGGTCAGGCTGTTGCCGCGGGTCGAGAACTCCACCATGGCGCCGATCGGAACGAGGAAGAACGCCCCCATGACCAGGAAGACGGTGACGCGAAAGACCCCCAGCCTGAAACGGCGCGCGCGATTCATTCGAGCGCGCCCCGGCGGCGGTCAGTCATCGCAGCCATCGGCCACTTCGTTGCTGCAGCACGGCGTACAGGACCGTGACGATGGTGACGATGAGAATCATGGACACGGCCAGCGCTTTCGCGAGCCCGGGCTGGGCGCGGCCGGTCTCGCTGGTGAGCAGGTTGCTGATTGCCAGGGGCACGATCAGGCTCCCCTGGTTGATGAGGGCTTGCGCGGTGGCGTACGCGGAGAACGCGTTCGCAAACAGGAGCAGCGTGCAGCCCAGGAATGATGGCGCCAGCAACGGGCCCGCCACGTACCGCCAATAGTGCCAGCTGGTGCCGCCCAGGCTCTCGGTCGCCTCCCGCCACTGCGGCCGGATGCCGTCGAGCGCCGGCAAAAAGACGAGAACCATCAGGGGGATCTGGAAATACACGTAGAGGAGGGTGAGGCCGCTCAGTTCGTAGAGCCAGACCTTCCCGTTGGGGAAGATGTTGATGCCGTGCTGTTGAAGCAAGATGGTCACGAAGCCGGTCGTGCTGAGTGTGGCGAGGAACGCGAAGGCCAGCGTGACGCCGCCGAACTGGGCGAGCACGCCCGAGGCCGACGTTACCGCGCGCCGGAGGAGGCCGCGCGGATTGCCGGTGGCCACCGCGTACGCCAGCAGGGCGCCGGCGAGCCCCCCCGCCAGCGCGCTCACCAGGGACACGACCGCGCCGTTCACGAAAGACTTGACGAGGAATGGCTGGTTGATGGACGTGAAGTTGGAGATGGTCAGGCTGCCGTCTTTGGCGGCAAACGACCCAACACCAATGATCACGGTGGGCAAGAGCAGGAACACGCCCACGTACGCGAAGAACGGCACCGCCCCGAGCCACGAAAGAGGCAGCCGCCGCCCACCCCTCACGGGGCGAGCGGCGGCATTCACGGCCGGGCTACCGGCTGACGTCAACCGATCGCCGCCGACCAGTGGGCAGAGACGTACGTACCCGCGGCGACCTGCTGTTCCTGAGACGGGTAGAGTGGCGTGCCAGTCACGGCGGGCAGAGCCGCCAGGGCAACCTGATCAATCGTCCCAGCCGTTTTCATGGCCGTCTGACGGACAGGCCGACACGCGCCCTTGAGATAGATGTTCTGTCCTGCATCCGAATAGATGAACTCTTGCCAGAGCCGGGCGGCGGCCGGGTGGGGCGCCGTCTTGCTGATGGCCTGGGCGTACGAGCCAAAGAGCGTCGCGTTC
>DASPZT010000423.1:0-2351 GCA_035636135.1 Candidatus Limnocylindria bacterium
TGCTCCCGCAGTTCGCGCATCATCTCAGGCGATCCCTCGGCGCCGCCTTTCAGGGTCACGAAGGCGACGATCGCCTGTCCGGTCTGCTTGTCGTTGCGGCCGGCCACGGCGGCCTCGGCCACCTTGGGGTGATCGACCAGTGCACTCTCCACTTCGATGGTCGAGATCCGGTGGGCCGACACGTTCATGACATCGTCCACCCGGCCCATCAGCCAGAAGTCGCCGTCCTTGTCGATCCGGGCACCGTCGCCGGCGAAGTAGACGCCCTTGAACTTGCTCCAGTACGTCTGGACGTAGCGGTCATGGTCGTGGAAGATGCCGCGGAGCATGGCCGGCCAGGGACGCTTCAGGACCAGGTAACCACCCCCGCCCGGCCCGACCTCTTCGCCCTGGTCGTTGTAGACGGCGGCCTCGACTCCGGGGAACGGCTTGGTGGCGGATCCCGGCTTGAGCGTGGTAATCCCGGGCAGCGGCGTGAGCAAGATCATCCCGGTTTCCGTCTGCCACCAGGTATCGACCACCGGGACCCGGTCCCCGCCGATGTGCTCCCGGTACCAGACCCAGGCCTCCGGGTTGATGGGCTCCCCCACCGTCCCCAGCAGCCGCAACGAGCTGAGATCGTGCTTCTGCGCGTATTCGGGCCCCCACTTCATGTGGGTCCGGATGGCGGTCGGGGCCGTGTACAGGATGTCCACCTTGTACCGCTCGATGATGGACCACCAGCGGTCCTTGTCCGGGAAGTCCGGGGTGCCCTCGTAGATGATCCCGGTGGTCCCGTTGGTCAGCGGCCCGTAGACGATGTAGCTGTGGCCGGTCACCCAGCCGATGTCGGCGGCGCACCAGTAGATGGAGTTCGGCTTCACGTCGAAGATGTAGTGATGGGTGGTGGCCGTGCCCACCAAGTACCCGGCGGTGGTGTGGACGATCCCCTTGGGCTTGGCCGTGGTCCCGCTCGTGTAGAGCAGGTAGAGCAGGTCCTCCGCATCCATCTCCTCACACGGGCAGGACGCCGGGTCGTCGCTGGCTCCGGCGATGACGTCCTGCCACCACCGGTCACGACCCTGCTGCATTGGGACCTGGCCGTCGGTCCGGCGGACCACGACGCACTGCTTGACTGAGGGCGCCTGGGCCATCGCCTCGTCGGCGGTCTTCTTCAACGCCACCCGGTTGCCCCGCCGCCAGCCCTCGTTCTGCGTGATCAGGACCTGGCATTCCATGTCGGTCATCCGGCCGGCCAGCGCGTCGGCGCTGAATCCGCCGAAGACCACCGTGTGCGGCGCGCCCAATCGGGTGCAGGCTAGCATGGCGATGGGCAGCTCCGGAATCATGCCGAGGTAGATGCCCACCGGCGTGCCCTTCTTGACGCCCAGCTTCTTCAGCCCGTTGGCGAAGCGCACCACCTCACGCTGGAGGTCTTTGAAGGTGATGGTCCGCTTCTCGGCGACCGGCTCGCCTTCCCAGTAGTAGGCCACCCGATCGCCCCGGCCGGCCTCCACGTGGCGGTCCACGCAGTTGTAGCAAACGTTCAGCTTCCCGCCCACGAACCACTTCGCGTACGGGAGCTTCCACTCCAGCACCGTGTCGAACGGCTTGAACCAGCTGACCCGCTGGCGGGCCTCGTCGCGCCAGAACTCTTCGAAGCCCTTCTGGTAGATGTCGGGCTGGGCATTCGCCTGCCTGGCGAACTCCGGGGGCGGCGGGTAGCGCCGCTCCTCCAGGAAGAGCGATTCGATGGCGTGGCTCCCAGTCTGGATCGTCATGGGCTCAGGCCGCCTCCTTCTGCAGGGCCCTCTGGCTACAGCTCCCTGCCGCCCATATCCTAGCGGCGGGCGCGGGTGTGCTCGCGCTCGGCGGGCTCCTCCGGCGTCCAGATCGGGGTACCGGTCCACAGCATCGGTCGAGTACCCGTCGTGTTGAGCAGGCCGGCGGCGGAGGCGTACCAGGCGATCAGGGCCGTCAGGATGCTCCCCCAGCCGCCCACCCGGACCAGCGCGTCGCTGCTCGAGAAGAGGCCGAGGAAGAGCAGGATTTCGGTGAGCTCGAGCGCCAGAAAGAGGCCGAAGACAACGATGTTGACGCGGGTGGTCCAGACCAGCAGGTAGCTGTTGAAGATGGCAAAAGCGAGGAGCAGAAACCCGAGGGATGGGGCGTCGCCGCTCACGCGGCCGATGGTGACCAGCACGAAGTAGGCGCCCAGCGCAAACCAGAAGACGCCGTACGCCGAGAAGGCCGTGGCCCACACCGTGACGCGGTTCCGGAACTCCCACATCCCAGCCACGAAGAGAGCGAACCCGCCGGCCAGCAACGCCGGGCCCAGCCAGGTCCGATCGGAGGCCAGTCCGCTGAGGCTC
>DASPZT010000424.1:0-2692 GCA_035636135.1 Candidatus Limnocylindria bacterium
CAACCAGGTGTTCGAGATGGTCTCGCTGGTCCGGCGCAACGTGGACTGCGACATCGAGTTCCATGCCCACAACGACGCCGGATGCGCGATTGCCAATTCCTTCGCCGCGCTGGAGGCCGGCGCCACCCACATCGACACCACGGTGCTGGGGATCGGCGAGCGCAACGGCATCGTCCCCCTCAGCGGGATGATCGCCCGCCTGCTCAGCGTGCAGCCGGGCCTGGTCACCAAGTACCGGTTGGACCGGTTGCCCGAGCTGGACCGCATGGTGGCGGGGATGGTCGGGATCGATGTCCCCTTTAACGCCGCCATCACCAGTGAGACGGCCTTTCATCACAAGGCGGGCATGCACACCAACGCCGTCCTCAACCACCCGTCCGCCTACGAGATCTTCGACCCGGCGGTGTTTGGCCTGGAACGCACCATCATGGCCGGCCGCCGGCTCACCGGATGGAACGCCATCCGCAGTCGGGCGGACTCCCTGGGCCTGTCGTTGGGCGAGGAGCAGCTACGGGCCTTGACGGCCGAGGTCAAGCGCCGCGCGGACACCGCGCCGCTGGCCGATGACGAGCTGGACGACTTGATCCGGGGCTGGGTCCCGGCCTAGAGGAGGAACGCATGGGCACCCTGACCGAAGAGATCTTCTCCCGCCGCCTCGGCCGGAGTATTCACGCCGGCGACACCGTGGTGGCGCCGGTGGACTACGCCATGGCGCACGACGTGACCACCCCGCTGGCCATCGAGGCATTCCGCAAAATGGAGATGCCCTTGTGGGACCCGGATCATGTGGTCCTGGTGTTCGACCACATCCTGCCCGCCAACACGGTGGCGGCCGCCGGGCTGCACAAGCTGATCCGCGAGTTCGCCCAGGAGTATGGGGTGACCCATCTCTTCCAGGAGGGCATCTGCCACCTGTTGATGGTGGAAAAGGGCTACGCCCGGCCGGGCGGCCTGATCGTGGGCGCCGATTCGCACAGCACCACCTACGGCGCGCTGGGCTGCTTCGCCGCCGGGATGGGCTCCTCCGACATCGGGATCGTCTTCGCCACCGGCCGGACCTGGTTCCGGATCCCGGAGACCATCCGGATCGACCTCCGCGGCGCGCTGCCGCCGGGTGTCTATCCCAAGGACCTGGCCCTCAAAGTGATCCGGCAGTTGGGGGCGGAGGGCGCCAATTACCTGGCCGTGGAGTGGGGTGGCGAGGCGGTGGCCGCCATGAGCATGGACCAGCGGCTGACGCTCGCCAACCTGACGGTCGACTTTGGCGGCAAGGCGGGCCTGATCGAGCCCGATGCGGTGACCCGCGACTTCCTGGGCGACGCCGAAACCGGCGACCTCCACCCGCACCGGCCGACCTACCTGTCGCGTCTCGAGATCGATGCCGAGACCCTCGAGCCGCAGATCGCCTGCCCCCCCGCCATCGACAACGTGCAGGACCTGAGTACCGTCGAAGGACTCGAGCTGGATGAGGTCTTCATCGGCAGCTGCGCCAACGGCCGGCTGGAAGACCTGGCCCTGGTGGCCGGCTACTTCGACGGCCGGCAGGTCCATCCGCGCACCAGGACCATGGTCGTGCCCGGCTCCAAGAAGATCTATATGGAGGCGCTCCAGCTGGGCTACGTCGAGACGTTCATGAAGGCCGGCGCCATCGTTATGAACGCGGGCTGCGGCCCCTGCTTGGGACGCCAGGGGGGCGTGCTCGCCCCCGGCGAGCGGGCCCTCTCCACCAGCAACCGGAACTATCCCGGTCGGATGGGCAGCCCCGACGCCGAGATCTACCTGGCCAGCCCGGCGGTGGCCGCGGCCTCGGCCCTGGCCGGAGCCATCGCCGATCCCCGGAGGGTCCTTTGATGGGACGGGTCTTCAAATTGGGCGACGGCGTCTCGACCGACGCCATCATCCCGGGCCGCTACAACGTGACCACCGACCTGGCCGCCCTGGGGAAGGCGTGCCTGATCGAAGCTCGCCCCGACTTCGCGACAGCGGTTCAGCCCGGCGACGTCATCGTGGCCGGCCGCAACTTCGGCTGCGGTAGCTCGCGCGAGCACGCGCCGCTGGCCATCAAGGCCGCCGGGGTCAAGGCCGTGGTGGCCAGCAGCTTCGCGCGCATCTTCTACCGGAACGCCGTCAACGTCGGCCTGCCCATCATCAAGTGCGAGGCGGTCTACGACGCCGTCGCCGAGGGTGACCCGATTGACGTCGACACGAAGTCTGGGACGATTGAGAGCGGCGGCCGCCGGTTCCAGGGGGAGCAGCCGTCGGCCGTGGCGCTCACTATCATGCAGGCCGGTTCCCTTGTGGATCTGATCAAGACCAGTGGCTGGAGGGCCATCGAGGAGGCAGAGCAATGACGATTGTGGTGATGACGGCGAGCTGTCCCGAGTGTGCGGCGCCGGTCAAGCTCGCCCAGGACGTGGAGAAGGGCGAGATCGTGCAATGCGCCGAGTGCGGCGCTGAGCTCGAAGTGTTCGAGACGAGTCCCGTGGAACTGAGGCTTGCCCCTGAGGAAGAGGAAGACTGGGGTGAGTGAACGCCAGTCAGGGCGTTCACTCCGAGGTCGGCTCGAGTGACGCAAGAAAGCAGCGTACGCGCCCGACTCCCTCGAGTTCGCATGGCACTGAGTCGCGCGTGTCCAGACGGAGACGAGCGAGGTCTCGAGTTTCGAGGCGCGCGCCAAGCGCCGAGAAACTCT
>DASPZT010000425.1:0-5135 GCA_035636135.1 Candidatus Limnocylindria bacterium
GCCATTGCTGGACCGGATGGAGATCATCCGGCTGGACGGCTACACGGAGGAGGAGAAGGTCGCCATCGGCCGCGATCACCTGCTCCGGCGCCAGCTGGAGCGCAACGGACTGAGCGTTGATGAGGTGAGCGTCACCGACGAGGCGATCCTGCGGATCATCGCCGAGCACACGCGCGAGGCGGGCGTCCGCAACCTGGAGCGCGAGCTGGGCCGGTTGCTGCGCAAAGTGGCGACCCGCATCGAGGGTGGCCGGCTGACCGCCCCCGTGCGGATTGACGCGGTCGACGTGCGCGAGTACCTGGGACGGGCGAAGTTCCAGCCGGAGGCGGCCGAGCGCACCGAGGTGCCGGGCGTGGCCACCGGCCTGGCGGTCACCGGGACCGGGGGCGAGGTCCTCTTTGTGGAGGCCGCCGTCATGGACGGCCCCAAAGGACTGACGTTGACCGGGCAGCTGGGGGACGTGATGAAGGAGTCGGCGCAGATCGGGCTCTCGTACGTCCGCTCCCATGCCGCGGAGCTGGGCATCGGTCCCGGGTTCGAGGAGAAGGGCTTCCACGTGCACGTGCCGGCCGGCGCGGTTCCGAAGGACGGTCCCTCGGCGGGCGTGACCATGGTAACGGCGCTGGTGAGCCTGATGACGGGGCGGCCGGTGCGGAGTACCGTGGGCATGACCGGCGAGGTCACCCTGCAGGGCACCGTGTTGCCCATCGGCGGCGTCAAGCAGAAGCTGCTGGCGGCCCATCGAGCCGGACTGACCGAGATCATCCTGCCCTTCCGCAACGAGGGAGACCTGGACGATCTGCCAGCCAGCGTCCGGCAGGCGATGACGATTCACCTGGTCCGCGATGTCCGCGAGGTGCTGGAGAAAGCGCTCCAGCCGCACCCGATGACGGTGAACAAAGCGGCCTAAGGGACGACTGAGCCTCTACCGCCTGACTACGACCCGGCGCCTCGCCGGGTCGTAGTCGTGATTGCGGGGACACCCCCACCCCTACCCGCCCCTGAGGGGAGGAGAATCTTGGAGGACAATCCACTAAATGCTCGGGGGTAGCCGCCTGTGGCGGCAGGCAGATTTCCTCAAGCTCTGGACGGGCCAGACCATCAGCGTGGTCGGCAGCCAGGTCACCGTGCTGGCCTTGCCCACCATCGCCATCCTGCTGCTGCACGCGACCGCCGCGCAGGTTGGACTGCTGGCCTCGCTCGAGCGGCTGGCGTTTCCCGTCCTGGCGCTGTTTGCCGGTGTGTGGATCGACCGCGTCCGCCGCCGCCCGCTGATGATCGCCGCCGACGCGCTGCGGGCCGTGGCGTTGCTGTCGATCCCCCTGGTGGCGGCGGTTGGAACGCTGACGCTGCTCCAGCTTTACGCGGTGGCCGCCATCCTGGGCATCGGCACGGTCCTCTTTGACATCGCCTATCTCGCGTATGTGCCGACGCTGGCCGGGCGTGCCGACCTGCTGGAGGCCAACACCAAGCTGGAAGTGAGCCACTCCGGTTCGTACCTGTTCGGACCGGCACTGGCCGGAGGGTTGATTCAGCTCGTGGGCGCAGCGCAGGCCATGCTGGCCGACGCGTTTTCGTTCCTGGTGTCCGTCGCCACCATTGCCTGGATCCGGCAGCCGGAGCCTTCGCCACGCGTTGACGGCCACCCGCGGCTGAGCGTCCTGGCCGACATTCGGGACGGTATCCGACTGGTCTTCGGAAATCCAATCCTGCGAAACATGGCCCTCATGCTGACGGTCGGGGCCGTGGGATTCCACCTCGCCGAACCGGCGTTCTACCTGTTCGCGTACCGAAACCTGGGGCTGAGCCCGGGAGCGCTGGGGCTGGTCTTTGCCGCCGGGGGCGTGGGCGCGGTGATCGGAGCATTCATCGTGGGTACGGTCGTCCGCCGCCTTGGGCTGGGGGCCACGCTGGCCATCACCATCGCCGGAGTCGGAGCCGGGTTCCTCTTGTGGCCGCTGGCGCTGGTTGGCCCGCCACTCGCCACCCTGGTGGGGGCCGAGTTCCTAGTCGGGGTCAGCGATTCCATTTACAACGTCAGCCAGGTGAGCCTGCGCCAGTCGGTGACGCCGGACCATCTCCAGGGGCGAATGACGGCCACCCTGCGCACGATGTTCTGGGGGGCCTGGCCGCTGGCCAACCTGGCGGGCGGAATTCTGGCGGGCGCGGTGGGCGCCCCCATCACCATCGTGATTGGCGGTCTGATCGGGATGGCTTCCGCGCTCATCGTCGTCTTCGGACCACTCGGCCGCCTGAGACAGCAACCGGGCGTCGCCGGCTGAGCCCCCGATGACCTACGGGATCAGTCCCTTACGGATAATCCGCCACTCGTCCGCGTCGACGGCGCGCAGCAACACCAACGCCACCGCGTACGCGGCGGCCCCAACCAGGATCACCAGGACAACCGGCCAGGATCGGAGCAGCAGGACGGCGAGGCCCATCACGCCGCCACTCAGGAGGACGCGGGCGATGCCACGCACCACCGGCAGCGCGTACAGGTGGCGACGCAGCAACCACCAGCCGCCCAAAAAGAGCGCCAGCTCGGTGAGGACGGCGGCCCAGCTGGCGCCGAGGTATCCGAACGGCGGGATCAGGGCCAGGTTGAGAACCACATTGACCACCAGGGTGGCCAGCGCCAGCCGGGTGAAGTCGGCCTGGCGGTTGATCGCCGTGAGCGTATAGATGAAAGCATTGTTCAAGAAGAGGAAGACCACCGAGAGCGCCAGGATGGCCAGGGCGGGGATGGTTTGCTCGTAGCCGTGGACGGCGTGCACCAGCGCAGGCGCCGTGAGGGCGATGCCCACCGCCAGCGGGACCCCCACTACGGCCAGCAGGCGGTAGGACTTCTGGTAGGCGAGGGCGAGGCGATCCTTGCCGGAGACCGACAGCAACGACAGAGCCGGGAAGACGGCGTTCATCGCCGTCTGCGGGATCCAGGCGATGGCGTCGACGTACTTGTTGGCGGCCACGTACCAGCCGACCATCCGGAAGTTCGTGAAGAGCTGCAGCAGCACGACATCGACCTGGGCGTAGATGCTGGTGATGACAAAGCCGAGGGCGAGGGGTGCGCCGCTCTGTAGGACATCGCGCAGGAAGCCCAGGTCGAGGCGGGGCGACGGCCGCTCGCGCCAGATGCCGAAGATCACCCCCAGGGCCAGCAGGCAGGTGAAGAGATAGCTGGCCGCATACACCCAGAGGAAGGCGTCCCATGACGCCCGATGGCCGACGGCGTACAGGGTCAGTCCCAGCAGGACAGCGGCCTCACCAAGGATGGCCACCACCTCATAGCCCAGCGTGCCCCGCGCGTAGAACGCGGAGCGGAGGAGACCCGAGTAGGAAACGGTGATCAGCAGCACGAACGCCCCGAGCGTGAACGGGAACAGCGCCGGCGCCAGCAGGCGCAACGCCCCCGCCAGCGCCAGGCCGGAAAGGACCAGGAGCAGCAGACGGACGCTGATCAGATTGCCGAGATAGCGGTCGAATACGGCTCGGTCGCGGGCCACGTCCCGGACAAAGACGGTCTGAGTCCCAAGGTCGGCCAGCAGCTGGGCCAGGCTGACGTACACGATCATCGCCCCGAAGCGCCCGTACTCGGCGTCGGCGAGGTGACGCCAGAGCAGGACCACCACCACGAACGTCGCGACCTTGGCCACGGCGCGACTGCCGACCACCAGGGCGGTGTTGCGAAACGTGCGGCTAGCGAGACTCACGTGTCACGCCGGGATTATGAACGGTTACGATTTGCGGACCATGGCCTCCCCCAAACCCCGCGTGTTTTCCGGCATCCAGCCCAGCGGCGGGTTGCACCTGGGCAACTACCTGGGCGCCATCCGCAACTGGGTCCGCGACCAGGACAAGTACGACAACATCTTCTGCGTCGTCGACCTGCATGCGATGACCCTACCCTGGGATCCGAAGCTCCTCCGGGAGAACACGCTCCAGGTGGCGGCCGTCTACCTGGCCTGCGGCATCCGCCAGGACACCTCCACCATTTTTGTCCAGTCGCGGATCCCGGCCCACTCCGAGCTGGCCTGGATCCTCACTTGCCTGACCCCGATGGGCTGGCTGGAGCGGATGACCCAGTTCAAGGAGAAAAGCGCCGGCGAGCAGCGCGAACGGGTGGGCACCGGCCTGCTGACCTATCCGGCGTTGATGGCCGCCGACATCCTGCTGTACGAAACCAATTTCGTGCCGGTCGGCGAGGACCAGCGCCAGCACATCGAGTACACCCGCGACATAGCCCAGCGGGTCAACCAGCGATTCGGCCAGGTCCTCACCCTGCCCGAGGCCGTGATTCCCAAGGCAGGCGCCCGGATCATGGGACTGGACGACCCGGAACGGAAGATGAGCAAGACCCTGGCCCAGGCGAATCCTGGCCATGCCGTCTTCCTGACCGACCCGCCGGAGGTGATCCGCAAGAAGTTCGCCCGCGCCCAAACCGACGCCGAGCCCGCCGTTCGGTTCCCGCCCGGCCCGGGGGTCGCCAACCTGCTCCAGATCTACCAGTCGGTCACGGAAACGACGGCCGAGAACCTGGAGCGCACCTTCGCCGGCAAGTCGTACAACGAGCTCAAGCAGGCCGTGGCCGAAGCCGTCATCGCGGCCCTGCGCCCCATCCAGGAGCGCTATCGGGAGATCCGGTCCGACGACCCGCAATTGGTCCGCGACCTGGACCGGGCGGCCGACCGGCTGGCGGTGACAGCCAACGCGACGCTGGCGCGCGTGCAGCGGGTGACGGGATTGCTGGGCCATGACTGAAATCGAAGGCGTTATTTAACAGCGGACCGGTCCTGGCCAGGGTGCTTCGGGCGAACGGGATCACCCGCCGCGAAGCCCTCCAGCAGCTGATCGGAAGCAGATCGCCGCGCACGCCGCGCAAGCTAAGCAGTCGCCGTCTCGGTGACCTAGTACTCAAGGTACGCACCGGAGTTCGAGGATACCCCCTCCCCTGCCCCGCCCTGAAGGGAGGGGAGAACTCCCCGCAACGGGGAGGGAGAACTAGAAATCCCCGCAGGGGGGAGGGCGAGTTAAACGCCGACTCCCCGCAAGGGGGAGGGAGAGGTTAAGGCGATATCGCCAGAGAGGATGGGCGAGGGCTTGAATCCCTTGACGATCATCCAGACGGCAAGACTCAT
>DASPZT010000426.1:0-3131 GCA_035636135.1 Candidatus Limnocylindria bacterium
TCAGGATCAGCAAGAAGATCTGGGGGATGGTCAGCATGGCATCGGTGATCCGCATCAGGATGTTGTCCACGATGGATCCGAAGTAGCCGGCCACCGCGCCAATGGTGCCGCCCAGCAGGACGGTGACCATCATGCCGAAGAGGCCGACCATGAGCGAGATCTGGCCTCCTTGCAGGATGCGACGGAAGATGTCACGACCAAGCTCGTCGGTGCCCATAATGTGCGGCCAGGAGGGAGCTCCAAACCGGTGGAGCAGGTCCGGGGTGTCACTGAAGACGGTGGGGGCGAGGCTGGACAGGATGTTGGGGACGATGAACGACGCCAGCGTCAGGAAGACCAGGACCCCAGCGCTGATCATGGCCATCCGGTGCCGGCGCAGCCGGCGCCAGACCAGCTGGTAGTACCCAACCTCACGGGTAACGTCGTAATCGGCCTGAGGCTGGGGAACGGCGGCGGCCTCGATGATTTCTGGAGCCTGGCTCGGGGTCGGATCAATCATCGTCCATCTCTCCTATCGGAATTGGATCCGCGGATCGGCCCACCCATAGGCCACGTCGGCGATCAGGTTTCCGAGCACCACCAGCACGGAGAGCAGGACCAGGACGCCCACCAGGACCTGGACGTCGGTCTTCTGGGCGGCGTCCCAGAAGAGCCGGCCCATCCCGGGCCAGGCGAACACCTGCTCCGTGATGAGGGCGCCCACGAAGAGCTGCGGGATCTCGATCCCCATCAGGGTGATCAGGGGCAGCAGCGAATTGCGCAGGGCGTGGCGGAGAACGACGCGGCCTTCGGCCAGTCCCTTCGCCCGCGCCGTTCGGATGTAGTCCTGGTTGAGGGTGTCGAGCATGCTGCTCCGCATGAACCGGCTGTACTGGGCGATCGATTGGACCGATAGCACGATGGCGGGCAGGACCAGGTGCCAGAGCAGGTTCAGCGGATCCCCGACATGGCCGGGATCCCACATCCCGCCGGTCGGGAAGATCTTGAAGCCAAGGTGCTCGTACGGGATGACCGCGAAGAGGATGATGAGCATCAGGCCAAACCAGAAGTTCGGCAGGGAGATCCCGACGAACGCGCCGGTGGTGACCAGGTTGTCGAACTTGGAGTACTGCTTGACGGCGGCGATGATCCCGATCGGAATCGAGAGCGCGAGCGTCACGATGTAGAAGCTCCCCATCAGGACCAGGGTGTTGGGCAGCCGCTCGCGAATCAGGCTGAGGGTGGTCTGATGGCTGAAGTACGAGGTTCCGAGATCTGGCGGCAGGGAGAGCAGGTGCTTCATATAGAGGAAGTACTGCAGCCAGAACGGCTGATCAAAGCCGTAGTAATGAAGGATGCGGGCCCGGTCCGCCAGCGTCAGGCGGGGATTGTGGAGCAGTAAGGCCCAGGGCTTGTCGGGCAGGACCTGCGTTATCGTGAACAGGATGAGGGAGATGACGAACAGGACCGGGATGGCCTGCAGCACTCGCCGGAGGATGTACTTGGTCACGAGCGCCCTTCCCTCCAGAGTATAGCCAAGGGTTTCGTCGATCGAATAGGCCGCCTGGCCGATGCCGCCCGGCCGCCTGGCCGGTGCCCAGAAACGAGGAAGGGCGCCTCCCAGGGGCGCCCTTCCCTCACGCCGTTAGGCCGAAACGTACCAGTCTTCTGCGTTATTCATCCAGAAGAAATCGTTGCCTTTGAAGCCTTGCAGCTTCTTGTTGTAGGCGATCACGGTCAGCTGCTGGTAGAGCGGGACCTCGGGGAGGATGTCGGACAGTGCCTTCTGGGCGTCGACGTAGGCCTGCTTGCGGTCCGCTTGCGCGACCGCTACCCGGCCCTTGTTGAAGGCCGCATCAACCCGGGAGTCGTTGGTAAAGGTGTCGTTTTGACCTTGGCCTTGATTCGCATCGCTCGGGATCTGCGAGCTGACGTAGCCGGCGTAGAACGCATCCGGCTCCGCCGGTCCGCTATAGGTGTTGGTGTACATCGCCATGTCAAAGACATGGGTGTAGAGGACGCCGCCGTTCGAATAGGAGCCGAACAGCTTCCCGGCGCGCGGGTTGTTGAACGGCTGGGTGACCTTGACGCCGATCAGCTTGAGGTCCGAGGCGATGACGACCTCCTGCTGTTCCCGCAGGGCGTTGCCGGAGGTGGTCACGAGCTTGACCTCCAGGCACTTGCCGTTGGTGGGCGCCCCGGCCGGTGACGACCGGAAGCCGCCGCACTTGTCCTTATCCACCTTGTAGCCGGCGTTGTCCAGCAGCGTCTTGGCCGCCGCAGGATCGTACTTGGTGTGGGTGGCGCTGGGGTCCTGGCACCAGCCGCCGGTACCGAGGCAGAGCCACGAATCCGGCGGGACCGTGGTCTTGCTCTCTAGCAGGGTGTCCACGATCTTCTGCCGGTCGATCCCCATCAGGATGGCCTGCCGCACCGCCTTGTCCTGCAGAAACGCGTTGTGCAGGTTCAGGTCGATCTTCTCCGCGCCGCTATCGGGCAGGATGGTGGTCGTCACGGCATCCAGATGCGAGAGCGGGCTGAGCAGGGCCGCCCGGAAGTCCAGCCCCATGTCGATGGTGTTGGTCCGCAGGTCGGCCAGCTGGGTGTTGGTGTCGGGTTCGAACTTGACGGTGATGCTGTCCAGGTATGGCTGGTGCGAGCCCCACCAATGCGGGTTCTTGACCATGGTCATGTGGTCGCCGGTAACCCATTCCTTGAACATGAAGGGCCCGGTGCCCACCATCCACTTGTCCCAGGTGTCGGTCCCGTTTAAGCCGCCCGGGATGGCGATGCTGAGCTTCTCCTTGGTGATGTCCCCGGACTTCGCCCACACCTGCTGGAGCAGGTGATCGGGCAGGACGCCGTAGGGGCCGGCGCCGAACGCGATGTACGGCCCAAAGATGCTCTTCCAGTGCACGACGGCGGTGAAGTCATCGGGGGTATCGACCCCGCTGACCTGATCCCACCCGCTGGTCGAGATGACCGGCGTGGGGTTCTTGTCCTTGTATTTCACCCACCAGAAGTCGAAGGTCGACTTGACGTCCTTGGACGTGAACGGCATGCCGTCATGCCACTTCACATTGTGACGCAGCTTCCAGGTGACGTCCATCGTAGTCCCGTTGACCTTGACGTCGCCGTTTTCCACCGTCGGG
>DASPZT010000427.1:0-5470 GCA_035636135.1 Candidatus Limnocylindria bacterium
CCAGCAGGATGGCGCCCTGGCCGGCCGTGTTGCTGGCACCGGCGCGAATCAAGATGGCCGCCAGGATCGGCCCGACGCAGGGGGTCCACCCGATGGCGAAGGCCAGTCCGACCAGGTAAGCGGTCCATGGCGCTCGGGGCAGGCGGTGGGCGATGTCCAGCCGGCGCTCTTGCATCAGCCAGGGAATCCTCCAGATGCCCAGCAACGCGACGCCCAGCACGATCAGGGCCACCCCTGCCACCTGCAGCAGGACGGGTCGGAAGGCCTTGATGTCGGCTCCCAGGAGGCCGGCCGAGGCGCCCAATGCCACGAAGGCGGTGCTGAAGCCGAGGACGAAGAGGAATGCGTTACCCAGGACGCGCGCCTGCTGCCGGATCCCTGGCTGGGGCGAGCCGGCGGCGACCTGCCCGCCCATGTAGGCGACGTAGGCGGGCACCAGGGGCAGCACGCAGGTGGACGCAAAGGAGAGCAAGCCAGCGACGAAGGCCAGGCCGAGATCGACGATCATTCGCGGACTAGCCCGAATCCACCGAGTCGAACTTGCATATTGGGCGGGGGCGAGCGAGCGGGGCGTCGTCTTCTGCGCGCGCTCGGTTACGCACCGACGGGTGCGCGCCCTCGCGTGCTCGTTGCCTCCTTCCGCTCATCTCGCCGCGCATCCCAATCTGCCTCATCCGATCGGTGGATCCGGGCTGCTTAGGCTCGCCGCTCCTCCGCAGGCAGCTTTCGGACCCAGGCCCGCAGGCGGGCCGGGGCCTCGTCCTGGCAGCACTCCTTGCGGACCAGTCGCTTCAGGCCAGCCTGCAGCTCAAAGATCTGCAGACAGGGCGGGCAGTCGTCCAGGTGCCGCTGCACCTCTCCGAGCTCGCCGGCGGACAGCTCCCGGTCGACGTAGGCGTTCAGCTGGTCGCCGCATTCGTTGCAGTTCACGAAACCCCGCCTCCAATCGCGGCCGCCTGAGGCTGCCGCCCGGAATACTCCCAGAGCTTCTTTTGCAGGCTCCGCCGACCGCGGTGCAGGCGCGACATCACGGTGCCGATCTTGATGCCCAGGATCTTGGCGACCTCCTTATAGGAGAAGTCTTCCACATCGACCAGGATCACCACCATCCGCATCGGGACCGGGAGCTCCTCCAGCGCCCGCCGGACTTCGTTGCCGAAGCCGCGCTCCACGATCAGCTGCTCGGGCGTCATCAGGTGGAGGGGCAGGCCCTGACGCTCCAGCTGCTGATAGATGTAAGCGTCGTTGGACGGCTCATCGATGGATTCCTGGATCGGCCGGCGCTGGCGCAGCTTATTCCGAAAGACGTTGGTCATGATGGTGAAGAGCCACGCCTTTTCGTTGGTTCCAGGCGTGAACCGCTTCCGATAGCGAAAGGCTCGCAAATACGTCTCCTGCACGAGATCTTCGGCGTCTTCCGGCTTGCGTGTCAGCCGCAGCGCGCTGCGATACAGAGCATCAAGATGTCGCTCGAACAGCGCGAAATCGCCATCCTCTTCAACGCGCGGGGCGGCCATTCTATTCCGACCCTCGGTGCCCGTGGCGGGAGTCATGGGGCCGGCGATGGGCCACTCCGCGGCGGGCCGCCGCGGCGCCGTCCGCGGCGTCGGCCACGCCGGCGTCCGGGTCCGCCCTCGCCTCCCTGACCCGGGGGGCCCCCCTGGCCTGACCCCTGGCCTGGCTGCTGAGCGGGCCTGGACTGGGGCCGCGGTGGCCGGGTTTGCCGCGGTGGACGCGGCTCGTTCCGCTGGGGTCGCTGGCTGCCGGCGTCAGGACGGGGGGTCTGTTGTCCCTCGGGCCGCGGCGGGCCGCCTCGACCGCGACGACCGCGCCGCCGTCCGCGTTCGTCCGGCTCTGCTCGGCGGGTGGGGGCCGGGACCAGCCGGTCCAGGCCCTTCGGTCGCCGGCGCCGGATCAGGGAGCCCTGTTGATTGGGGCTGGCATCGGATTGTTGGACCCGATCGGTGAACTCGGCCAGCCATTCCTCAAGGGGGCGTTTGATCTGCGGCTTCGGCGGCCGGGGCACCTCCGGCCAGACCCGCGGCCGATCGGGGACGATCGTTTCTGGCGGGCTCAGGTCCTCGTTCAGGATCTCGGACTGTGTCGGCGGCTCGAGCTCGGCCATCTCCCAGAATGTTAGCGGGCCGTTCCCATTCCACCAGGAACCGGCGCCGGAAGCGAAGCAGGGCCGCCACCACCGGTTGTCCCAAAAGCAGAATCAGGATGGCGTTGCCTCCGGCCCGAAAACTGTCATACACCAGCGACGTGGCCAGATAGAAGGTGCCGAACCGGCGCAGCAGTTCGGCCGGCGGCAGGCCCGGCGCCCAGCTGATGGAGGTGGACTGTCCCCCCACGAAGAGAGGCCATTGCCACACGTCGAGCAGGGCGCCAAAAGCGAAGCCAGAGGCGATGCCCCAGCCCGCCAGCACCAGCATGGCCGGCCGTGACAGGCGCCGGCCCATCGCTGACCCAACCAATCCGGCCCCGGCGCCCACCCAGCCGCAGCCCAGCATCTGGTATGGCAGCCAGGGGCCGAACCCGGCGGTGAAGACCGCCGACAGGAGCAACGTCAGCGCTCCCATGGCAAAGCCGATGCCGGGACCAAAAACGTATCCACAGACCAGGATGAGGAAAAAGATGGGCGAGAACCCGGCCACGCCGACGACCGCAGCCAGCCGTAGGGCCGCATCCACCGCGATCAGGGCGGCCAGCACCGCGGCCAGGCGAGCCGACAGCCGATGCGTCTGCAGCGCCAGCGCCAGCAACAGCGCGACCGCGGCGACCACGAACGAGACCAGCAAGCCGGTGGAGGCGCGCGGACCCGACCAGAGGGGAAGCACGAACGCGCCCAGGCCGGCGAGGCTAACCAGTCCGAAGACGATGGGCTCGACCGGCCGGGTCAGGGTCATGCGGGTGATGGCAGGGGAACCTCATCAGGGAGGAGCCAGCCCTTCCCCAGCAATTTGTTGACCTGCGTGGCGAACACCAGCGAGTCCGTCAGGACGGCCCGGGGAGCGCCCTCGGCATAAATGGCGCCTTCCGACATCAGCGCCACCCGGTCGGCGGCGCGGGCCGCCCACTCCACGTCGTGGGTGGCGATCAGGATACTGGCACCGGCATCCGCGCGAACGCGCAGGTAGGCGGCCAGGCTGCGCTTGGCGTCCGGGTCGAGACCGCGGGTGGGCTCATCCAGCAGGACCACGTCGGCTCGCCCTGCCGCCGCGGCAATCGCCACCCGCTGCCGTTCTCCGGTGCTCAGGTCGCGCGGATACCGGTGCAGCCAATCCGCCACGCCCAGCGGCAGCGTGGAACCCGGATGATCCTTGACCTCCTCCTGCACCGTGGGCGCGTAGAGCAGCGTGTCGGCATCCTGGGGGACGTAGGCGACCGTGCCCTGCCGGGTGACGCGACCGCGAGCCGGGCTTAAGAGGCCCGCGACCAGCTTCAGGAGCGTCGTCTTGCCCGAACCGTTGCGACCCATCAGGACTGCGATCTCACCACGGTGCAGGCGGAGCGAGGCGTCGCGCAGGGCAGGGGTCCCGTTGTAGTTGAAGGCTGCGTCCGCCACTTCGGCGGCGGACGCTTGCGGCGATACGCGATCCACACGAGCGGCTTGGCCGAGCGTGGCCCTCAAGCCGGCCGCCGCCCGGCGCGCTTCGCCCAGGGTGATCGGGATGGGGTCCCATCCGGCTCGGACGGCCAGGTCGACAATCGGCGGCCGGGCCCCTCCCCCGCCCAACGCTACGCGAGGCGAGGTATCCGCGATGGGCGCCCCGGGAGCCGTCAGCGTAAAGACGCGATCGACGAAGGGCGCGATCCGTTCCACTCGATGCTCGGCGATGACGACGGTGAGTCCCAGCTCGCTGACCAGCCGGGCGAGCACCTGCAGGACGTCTTCGGCCGCCTGCGGATCGAGCTGCGAGGTCGGTTCATCGAGCGCCAGCACCGACGGATGGGTGACCAGGGTGGCGGCGATCGCTACCCGCTGCCGTTCCCCGCCCGAGAGGGTGCGAATCGGGCGATGGCGCAGGCCGGCGATGCCCACCTGGTCCAGGACTTCCTCGACCCGCTTGCGCATCAGCGGGCGGGGAAGGCCGAGATTCTCCAGGCCGAAGGCCAGCTCGGATTCGACGTCCTCCAGCACGAATTGCGCGTCGGGATGCTGGAAGACGAACCCGACGTGGGCGCCGAGCTGGCGAGGCGGGGCGGTCCGGGTGTCGAGGCCGTCGACCACCACGCGGCCACTGAAGTGGCCCCCACTGCTGTGCGGAACCAGTCCGTTCAAGCAGCGGAGCAGCGTCGACTTACCGCTGCCCGACGGCCCACGAACCAGAATGACGTGCCCGGGGTCGATCCGGGCGGAGAAGTCGGCGATCACCGGCTGCTCCGTCTCCGGGTAGCGGAAGGTCAGGCGGTCAAACGTGATCAACGGCAGCCCTCCGACTGACCGCGTTCAGCCACGCGGGAATAGAGAGAGGAACCAACCACACGATCAGGGCGGTTTGCGGCAGCCCCGGTGCCAGCTGGAGGTAGGGGTCATACCCCGACGGCGCCAGGATCGTGGCGGCCAGCGCGCCGATGGCGCCCAGCAGGACCAGCCCGTCCGCCAGACCCCAGCGTGAGGGGTGGTAGCGCGTCCGGCGCTGGCTCCCAAATCCGCGAGCGTCGAGGGATTCGGCATATTGCAGCGCCCGCTCCAGGGTGGTGAGGAGGACCGGCAGCAGGAGGCCGAGCCCCGTTCTCCATCCGGCCCGCACGCCGCGTAGCCGGCGCGTTTCGCTCACCGCCTGCAGCGAGGCCAGGGCCTGGGGGACCAACGCTAGGGCCAGCGCGACCAGCGTTCCGAGTCGATAGAGCGGCCGGGGCAGCACCGCCAGGAGGTCGGCGGTCCGCAGCCTGGTCTGGGCGATGGCGAACACCAGCATGGTCAGCAGCAGGGCGGCACCGGTGCTGGCGCCATACAGCGTAGCCTCCACCGTCCAGGGGCCGCCGATGACCGGGAGGTGCGAGGGGAGACGGAACAGCACGTGGGAACCGAAGCGGCTGAAAACTAGCGAGAACAGAATCGGCAGCAGGCCCAGGACCAGGGCGGCGCGCCAGTATCCGATCGATCGGTGGTGCCGGGCTGCAATCCAGACCGTGAGCAGGATGGCGAGCAGCAGGAGCTGCAGATAGGGGTTGCGCTCCATCAGGGCGGCGGCGATCGCTGCCAGCGCCCAGGCGCACCACGTCAGGGGGTTTAGCCCGAATCCACCGAATCGAACTCGCATCTCGGGCGCGGAGGTGGCCGATCCGGGCGTTGGCGACTGCGCGCGCTCGCTTACAGATCGACGGATATGCTCGCTCGCGTGCTCGTCGCCGCCTTCGGCTCGGCGCACCCCGCATCCCAATCTGCGTCGTCCCATCGGTGGATCCGGGCTTACGTAGTTTGTCGTCCCGTCGATCCTCGCACGATGAGTTCGGTCCGCAA